>JANTGK010000001.1 GCA_024762935.1 Candidatus Peregrinibacteria bacterium
TTACCGATTGGTCACCCCCGAATAAAAAGGTACCCGTACTTTCATCAACCGAGAACACCGAAGAGGCAAGAGAGGTTCCTCCAATAGCGAGGTCAGTGGTTGCGAGTAGGGGATATAGCACTCCACTACCAAGAGTCCACTGAGACGCTGCTCCAGGAGTGAGGTCGTCCCATGAAGAGCCATTATAAAAGAGGAGATCTGTTCCATCAGAATAGATATCACCTGTATTGGGAGCCGTTGGTGCTACTCCTGATTGAAATCGTAGAGATGCCTGCGAAGTGGTCGCTGCACCTAAATCAACTGCTGCTGTGGGAGCAGTAACCCCTCCAAAACCCACGTTTCCCCCACTAAAGTAAAAGGCATCGTTAATGTTAAACCCAAAGTCTGCGGTATCACTATCGGTTGCTTCAAACCGAAGTATTGGATTTTGCGACTGATCTCCACCAAAAAGAAAGGTTCCCGTGCTTTCGTCAATTGAGAACATTGAAGTAGCGAGGGATGATCCTCCGACTACAACATCTGATGCAACTGAATTGGGGTGGAGGGCACCCGAAGTTAGAGTCCATTCGCTACTTCCTCCCCCACCCGAAGCTGCTGAACCAATGGCAGTAGCGGTAGCAATGGTTATACCAACCCCATTTGCTGCTGTTGCAACTGTGGCGGTTCCATTGGTTCTTCGAGCAATGATTTTAATCCAATCGTTAGCAGAAAAATTATACAAGAACGTTACAGAGGCATTTGTACCCGGGCCATCATTATTTTGTCTATTATACAATCGTACATAACTTCCTGGGATATCAGCATACGTGCCGAGATTCGCTTTTCTTTGCATGACTGCCTCTGAACCAGATCGGTCACTAGAAGTGGTATTTTCTGTAGTGACGTAATATGTAACCTCATACCACCCAGCCTTGAGGATTTGGATTTCAGCTGAATCAGTCGAATGGGCATAAGAACTGGTATCTTCCTTTACCTCTGTGTCGAGAGTGAGATCCGTCCAACCAGAACTAATATTAATGACTCCCGTTGCATCATAGGCGTGAAAGAGGTCACGAGTAGCGTTGAGTTGAAACTCTGTACCGCTATCATCCATAAAGTAGATATTGCTATCTGAACTTTTTACATAGATTTTTCCATAGTTTGCTGTTGAAGTCGGAACGGTTGTTTCGCCGAGTGCATTTACACCATTGACGGTAAGGGGGTCTGTTGGGTCAGTCATTCCTATTCCGACGTTTCCATTGGTGTCAATAGTGATTCGTGCGTTTGTATTTAAATCTGCACTACTGGCGATTTTAAATTTATCGAGATCGCTATTATCGATTCCAGATACCCATCGCTGTACTCCTGTTAGGAGGTACTGCGAAACAGCATCTCCCGTACTGTTTTGCTCAATGGTGAACCCTGCTGTACTATCAACATTTGTTGTACTTTCATACGCATGTAATGGGCTTACAGGGTCGGTGATTCCGATTCCGACATTTCCAGAACTATAATATGCTTCGGGTGCAGTACTTTCTGACCAGATGCTATCGAGCCTGTTCCACACAGTGCCATCACAGACATAGGAAATATCATCAAGAGTGTTATGGTACAGTCTTCCGTTTTTGGTGCCATCACAGGTCGGTGCTGATGAGGCATTTTCTAAACGGAAGTCGAGGATTTGATTCCCCTTAATATTGAGGTTGTCACTAATAGCAAATTGAAGATTTGTATTATCCCACAAAAGAGATTCATCGAGACTGTTTCCGAATTGGAGTTTGAGATCTGTTCCAGTGTCTCGTTGATTAATGACCAGTGTGTCATCATCAACTCCGTATCCGGGACCATCTCCATAAAAAATCTTTTGCTCGACTGCTTGTGCATCGCTGACTCCCCATGCCATAGATATAAGAGCAAGAAGAAGAGGGGAGACTTTGCCAAAGATGTTACCTGCTGTGTGCCTCAAGCGAGAGAAAACGATTCACCATAGAATAGAATAAATGGAAAAAAATTGATAATTGTAATTTTTCAGAAGTGTGTCATATTTATGTACAAAAAAACCGACCCAGTTATTGGGTCGGTTTTTGATTATCTTTTGTGAGGAGTAGGTATTAGCTTCCGATTCCTGTTGCTTCATAATTGAGAACAATTTCTCCGATGTATGGACTTTTAGTCGCTACTCCGTCATACCTTGTGTATCCACCAACCGTGATGTAGATGAAGTCACCAGGAGTGTATGTTCCTGCGGTAATTTCGTTTTGGCTTGATGTCCATGAGGTGCTTTGCAGTCCTGTTACTTCTGTAAAACCTGCAGTACCAGCACTATCTTCTACAAGGAGGTCAATTTTATTGTCTGCGACGAGTCCATTGTCAGTTTTGTAATATAATGTAACATCATTTGTGCTTCCTGTGAAGCTGGCGAAGTCTTGTGGAATTTGTACTTTAAATTTTAGGTCGAGGTCTTGTTGAGTAGTGTTCTGAGTTTTCATGATGTAGTACTCATGTTTGTTGGTAGCATCATAATCAGTATATATATCAGCACTATTATTTGAGGCTGTTGTTGCAACAGTCAGGTCATTCATACCTATTTGGATTGACTTTGTTCCGTTTAATGCTTGGTCGATTTTATTAATAGATTGAGCGAGGGAGTCGGTATCAGCTACAACATTATCCTCTGTATATGTAGTATCACCAACAGCTACGTCTAACTTTTCTAATGCACCAGCAGCTGTATCTGTATTTGCGATGTTATTTTGTGTGGTTATTTCTGTCGCTCGATCACCAATGACTACGTCTAACTTTTCTAATGCACCAGCAGCTGTATCTGTATTTGCGATGTTATTTTGTGTGGTTATTTCTGTTGTTCGATTACCAATGACTACGTCTAACTTCTCTATCGCTCCAGCAGCTGTATCTGTATTTGCGACATTATTCTGTGTAGTCATTTCTGTTACTCTATCACCGATAACAGCATCAATGTCATCAAGAGCTGTAAGAGTATCAGTGGCAGAAGAGTTTATAAGTCCTGAAGAGTCGATGGCAAGGTCAGCAGCACTTACTTGGTTAGCCCCTGTTCCAAAATCAATAGCAAGGTCATTGACACTATCTGCTAAGAGTGCTCCTCCAAGAAGCTTACCAGCAGCATTAGTAATGGATTCTGTTCCTGTACCTGCGATAATCGTTCCACCGATTGTTGCATTTCCACTTGTCTCGAGTGTTCCTGTGATATTGACATTATTACTAAAGTCAAATTCTAGATTTGTCTTGTCCCATGAAATTGTTTCACCATTAACGGCTGTTCCAAATTGCAATGCAATGGCTCCAACGGCATTATCATCTGAGTCAAATATAAAGGTATCTGCTGTGGTACTCGCCATACCCGTAAGGTTATCATTATTTATTTTTACCTGATCATCAAGATCATTCAATGATTTTGTAATAGTATCATTTGTGGTTATGAAAGTTTGCCCGGTATGATCTCTGTCTCCAACAGCGGCATCAACATCATCGATTGCGGTGAGTGTGTCAGTAGCAGCGGAATTCAAAAGACCTGAACTATCAATTGAGAGATCGACAGCACTGATTTGTCCTACGCCAGTTCCAAAGTCGATACTGTCTTCATCGATTGTGTCATTTTGGATAACCTCACCATCGATATTACCAGTGGCATTTGTAAGGGCTATGTTCCCCGAACCAGCGGTGATGGTTCCGTCAACATCAATATTTCCTGTTGTGGTGATTCCCGCAGAAAAATTGAAATTTGTACCGTCCCATGTGATGGAATCATTGACGGTATTACCAAATTGCAAAACAACGTCACCGGCGGTGTCGTCATTATTCAATATCATGGTATTGGCATTTTCGGTTCGCTGCTCGTTACTGAAGATTTGTACTTCGGCAGCGGAAGCCAGTGTTGGCAACCCGAGAATAAGAGTAAATGTGGCAATGGCTCCAAATAGAACTCTCCACGAGAGATGTTGACCGTTTTTCATGTTGGTTTTTGAAAGGAACATACCTATTATAGCATTGATGTGCATTATAAATCAAGGAAAATATACACTTTACGATGAAGAGGGTAATAATCAATAAATATTTGTGGTTTTTATCTATAAAAAGATGTATTGCATCCTATAAAAAGTGAATAATATGACTTTGTATAGCTATACCAATGAATATAGGCAAAATATTTAGTGTATATTATATAGTATTGGAATGTAGAATGCAGAAGGGGGGGTGCTCGCTACGAGTTATGAGCTGTTAGCGGAGAGGAATGTGATGATATACTTGAATTTTAAATGATGAATGTAGTGGGTTTTTTTATGTATATATATAAGTATTGGAATGTTGAAGAGAGAATGTAGAGAATAGAATATAGAAGAAGGCTATGAGCTATTAGCTACGAGCTTTAAGCCATCATCTATGAGCAATAAGCCACCGGAGGTAGTCATGCCTTTTTGTTTCTTTCATGAGAATGAATCGGCCTAAAGAACTCTGAGAAAAAAAACGTTAAGAAATGAAACCTGTCTGACGAGGCGAACGCGGAGGAGTTTTTCATTTTAGTGGTTTTCTCAGATAGTTCTTTCCGATTTCATTCATCCCAAAAGAAAATCTTTTTGCTTACTTTTTAGATTTAAAAAGTAAGTTACAGATATATTAAATCATACTAAATGGCCCTATGTAGCCATTATAATAATACCCCCTTTTATTGTTTCCATTGTGGAAAAAAGAAGATCTATCATTGACTTTTCCACAATAATAATTTACAATATTTGGAAAATACAAATTTACAATTTTTGTAAACACATGAAACCAACAATAAAAAAGGTCGCGGGAAATGGTCAAATCTCTTTGCCAAAGCGGTTTAGGGGAATGCACGTTGTTTTGAAAGAGTCTGAGGAGAGTCTTCTTATCCAACCGCTCTATTGGGACGAAGAAAAAGATCAATTCAAGAGTCCAGAGAGTTCATCGGCTCTTTTAAAGAAGCTTGAATTTTCTCAGGGAGAAAAGAACATTCCAGAAAAAAGAAAAGGGTTTTATATGAAGAAGATTAAAGAATAAGATAAAAATATTCTTTAAGGGTATACTATTTCTTTTTCGGTTGGAATACACTGGCTGCTGTGATGGTATAGAGTATATATTTTGTGAGAATATTGATTGTAGAGCCATTTTTTGGTAGAATAAAGTGAAATAAAAATATAACTTTACATAATGACTTTTTTTGGAATGGTATCAAATGACCTTTATCATAGTCTCGTCATGTTCTTTTCGAATATGGTTGAACTTTCTGGGATCCTCATTATTCTTACAGGAATTATTCGAGCTCTTTGGGTTATTTGCCTAAGGACTGGTGGGGGATTTCCACATGCTCGTCTTGTTCTTGGGTCTCATATGGTTCTCGCTCTCGATTTTTTTGTCGGGAAGGATATTATTGATACCGTTGCACTGCGACCAGATAATGTTGGATATATCGATCTGGCAACGCTTATTACTGTTGTCGGTGTTCGAATTGTCTTGAACCATTTTCTGCTCCGAGAAATACACACTATTAAAAAGGAAGAAGTATCGAAAAAATGGTTCCGGAAAAAAGAAACTCAGCCTCAAGCTGAGTAAGGAGTTCTTTTCCCCAAGTGTTTGAGAAGTGTTTTGATTCCCACTTTTTTTTCTGCAGAGATACAAATGGGGTCATTGTCTGTAAAGAGTTTCAGGGGGAGAAAACATGTTTTTTCCTCTTGTACGAGATGATAATCAGGGATTTTATCGATTTTATTAAGAATATATATTTTTGGGATATGACTACAACCAATTTGAGTAAGGATCTCTTCTACAGTGCTTACTTTTTTTTGATATTCAGGGTCGGATATATCAATAACATGCAATAGGAGATCAGCTTCTCGCGCTTCCTGGAGGGTCATAAGAAATGATTTGATGAGCTCAGGAGGAAGGTCACGGATAAATCCAATAGTATCAGCAATAAGAACATTTCTGTTTTTCTCCGGAAGCCAAACTTTTCCAATTTTTGTTTCAAGAGTGACAAAGAGTGCATCATTGACTTTAATGCCTTGTTTTTTGGTGAGAGTCCTCATGAGGGATGACTTACCGGCATTTGTATAGCCAACAAGGGCGGCAACTGGCATACCTGTTTTTTTGCGTGTCCGGCGTTGCGAGGCTTGTTTTTTTTGAAGGGATTCTAATTTTTTTTCTACACTTTTTATTTGTCGTCTGATATGCCTTTTTTCCTCTTCTATTCCTTTTTCCCCAGCACCTCTTGTCCCGATTCCTGCACCGGCTCGTTCAAAGAGGGTGGTAGAGTCTCGTGCATATATTTTCGGAATTTCATGATGAAGTCGTGCCAGTTTGATTTGCATTTTTGCTTCGGGGGCATTTGCATGTCGGTCGAATATATTTAAGATGAGATCTACTCGATCCCAAATCTTTATTCCTTTTGGAAATATTTTTCCGAGGTGCAGATATTGATTTGGCTTTAGGGTTCCACTGATAATAATCAGATCAATATGTTGGTGTTTTGCAAAATCTGATACTTCTTGTATTTTACCGGTTCCGAGAAATGTTTTTGCGGAAGGTCTCTTTCTTTTTTGTATCACTTTTTCTATTACAATTCCGCCCGCAGTTTCTACAAGCGAAAGGAGTTCCTTTATGTTTCGTTCGATACTTTTTCTTTTTGTTCGATGAGGAACAATATCAAGAATAAGTGCTCTTTTTAATTTTTTAGAATGTAAATGGGTACCCAATGTATTTGATGGCATACGTACTCCTTTTATAAATATGGAAGAATACTATCATAATTAAATTCTGCATTATATACTTCTAGGATATTTTCTGATGATTCTTTCGTACATCCCCTTGGAAGAAGAAGAAAATCGAGATAATTCAGTCCATGGCGCAATTTTTCTTCTGATTGTTGGCTATTGAGGCTGAATTCAATATTACAAGAATCATGATCAGTGAGATAATTTGCTATAAATATTATTTCCTCTTCTGTTTTCTCCTTCCTGATTTTCGAAAAGAAGTATTTTTTTTCGATTTCAGGAATAATGTAATCCAAAAAATATTTATTTTCTCGAGAAGTTATTTTTAGTTTCTTTTTTTCTATCTCATTTAGCGGGGAAAGATCTATGATGTTTGGTGGATTCCCTATATCGATACTTGGATATTTCTTGAGTGCTTCCATAAATACGGTGTCAAATTCTAGCTCATCACCAAATGGCACAGAGACAATAATCATTTGTCCATTATGTACCCAAAATGGAAAAAATCCTTTCGATGTCACATGCATGAAAATTTCATTCCCTTTGATCATTTTTGTTTTTACTGAGACGACTGTTTGGAGGACTCTTTTCCACTCGGTTGTCGACCAGTCATTAATATTTTCAATTGTTACTCGAGGATTTTCTTCAACATTATTTATCTTTTCTTCTTCCCTCTTTTTTGGTGTGTTATTTCGATTCTGAGATGAAGAATACGTATTTTCTAATTTTGCCATATTTTCGCGTTCCTCTCGTTGGTTTTTTTGTATGATTTTAGCTCGTGTTTCGTCTACTCCTTTTTGCAGTTTCTCTTGGATGACACAACCTGAAGTTATGAAAAGAGTCGCTATCAAGAGAAATGCTGGAACAGTTTTCATATCATCTGTTGTCTAAAAAATATGACTCTCATAAAAAAATGCCTGATGTATCAGGCATTTTCTCTTGAGAAATTATAAGCCTTTAAAAGGATTAGAATCATCTTTTGCTACGGGAATTTTTTTCCTCTTTCGACTCAAGAAGTATGCTCCAGAAGTAACAAGGACGAAGAAAAGAGCAAGTAAACCCCATATTGCTGGTCCGGTAGCAATATTTTTTAGTGATTTATCTTTATTAATTTTTTCTTCAAGTGTTGTTTTTTCTGCAGATTTTTCTGCTGCTTCACTAGAGAGTGTGATACTTTTAATGGATAAGGTGTCACCATTTCTGTGAATATAGACCGTTACCTCTTGATTAATGAGGTCATCGAGATTCTTTTTTGTATTCATTGGGATTTGTGTTGCCCCTGTATCGAGCAGGTAGTGATTCAGATTATCATCTGTATCTGACTGAGCATGAAGGAGGGTTCCGATATACGATTCTTCTGCTTGTGTATTTTTAAAATCTACTTGAGGAAAATCTTCAAGAGGACTTTCTTCTTGAGCGGACTCATGTGCTGATCCGAGTGGAGGTGGTGGTGGAGGGGGAATAGCAATTCCTCCTGTATAACTCTGTGCTTCTACTGTTCCTGCAGCTTGCATATTCTTTGGTGGAGTGGCAAATGGGTCAAAAGCCATTGCTGTATTTCCTGCAAAAAGAAGAAGTGTCATTGCAGATAAAATCATTTTTTTCATATCTTAAAAAATATCATAACATAATATCACATTTTCTTATGAAATACAAGAGAGATGGGGAGAATTACGAATCAATCAATTACGAATCGGTAAATTACGAATTACGAATGAAGAATGGAGAATGGAGAGAAGAGCTTCTAGCTATTAGCTACGAGCTTTTAGCCAATTAATAAGACACCGTAGGTATTCGTGCCCTTTTGTTTCTTTCATGAGAATGAATCTCGCATTTGTCCCAGAACAAAATTCTCGCATTTATGACATGGAGTTGCGAAATAAAAAACACTTAGAGTAACTTGCAAAGCTGCTCCTAAAGTAGCATAGAGAGAATGCTGAAGAATATATGTGGAACAGCTAAAGATGTGTTTCAGGGTCAAACCCTGAAGCATCGGAGGGAAAGCTGTCAATTGTAAGTTCAGAAGAATGAAGAAAAGCCAATAGCTCATGGTTTTCTGCTTATGTCTCGTCACTCTTCATACACTCTCTTCTCTCTTCTCTATTCTCCATTAATATTCTCTCTCCTAACTGTTGAGTTGTTTTTGAAGATACTGACCTACGGCACTAATGGCGATTCGTTCTTGCTCCATGGTGTCTCGATTACGAATGGTGACGGTATCATCTTTGAGACTCTCGTGGTCGACGGTGATACAAAAAGGGGTTCCAATTTCATCTTGTCGACGATATCGTTTGCCTATTGATCCACTTTCGTCATAATCAACAGTCCATATATCTGAAAGGCTCGAGAAGATTTCTTTTGCTTTTTCTGGCATCCCTTCTTTTTTCATGAGCGGAAAAATGGCCACTTTCACGGGGGCTATTTGTGGTTTAAATTTCATGACAATACGGCTGCTACCATCTTCGAGTTTTTCTTCGGTGTAGGCTTCACAGAGTATTGCGAGAATGCTTCTATCAAGTCCAAAGGTGGGCTCAAGAACATGGGGAATGAACTTTTCATTTGTTTGGGGATCACGATATCCAAGATCTTTTCCAGAGAACTGCTGATGCTGACTCAAATCAAAATTTGTTCTGTAGGCGAGACCATAGAGTTCCTTCCGTCCAAATGGAAAATCGTATTCGATATCAACGGTTCTCTTTGAATAGTGTGAGAGTTTTTCTTTCTCGTGTTCGAGATGGTGACATTTTTCTGGATTGAGTCCAATACTGGTGCACCATACATCCATCTCTGTCATCCATGTATCAAAGAGTTCCTCCCACATTTCTTCTCTAATAAAGTATTCGATTTCCATTTGTTCAAACTCAAGTCGACGAAAGATAAAATTTCCTGGAGTAATTTCGTTTCGAAAAGCTTTCCCGATTTGTGCAACACCAAAGGGGATTTTAACCCGACATGTATCAATGATATTTTTAAATTCTAAGAATATTGCTTGTGCTGTCTCTGGTCGGAGATAGGCAATAGAATCCTCTCCTGTTTTTGCCATTTGTGTTTGAAACATAAGGTTAAATTTTCGTACTTCGGTTAAATCTTTGTTTCCACATTTTGGACATTTAATCTGGTTGTCTTGAATTAATTTTGTCACCTCGGCATCAGGGAGTCCTTCACAGTCGATTTTGAGGGCATCTTCTACGAGATGGTCTGCACGAAGGCGTGCTCTGCACGTTTTACAATCAACCATTTGATCATTAAAACCACCAATGTGTCCACTGGCCTCCCATGTTTTTGGATGGAGAATAATATCACCATCGATTCCGACAATATCTGGTCGTTTTTGTACAAAAGTTTTCCACCAGAGGTCTTTTACATTTTTTTTCAATTCAGACCCATATGGACCATACGTATAGGAATTTGCGAATCCATTGTAGATTTCAGATCCTGGAAATAAAAATCCACGTCTTTTTGAGAGAGAAACGATTTGATCGAGTGTTTCGGCGGACATAATCTTTTGAAAAAAGTATTTTCTTATGGAAAGTATAACAAATGTTGATGAAGAAGAAAGAAAGATTTCGCTGCGTAATCAATGCATTCAAAAAAATGAATCCATAAAAGAAGAGGAACAATACGTCCAAAAATACTCTTTCTCTCACCACAGATTTTTTCGTTTTACATACCAATTGGCTAAAAAGATGCTGAGAACAAAAAATATAAAAATTCCAACACTTATAAGGAGAAATGCATATTTATTCTTTTCGAGATGATTCGCGAGATTCATGCCAAAGGCACCTACAATGACTGCAAGACCACTCAATACCGCAGTAATAAGTGTTGCGTAGAGATCAAATCGAATAATCATGTTCCGTCGATTTGCCATCTTTAACGTGATGACTTCTTGGGTGTCATCAATATTTTCACTAAGCTCATGAATACGATGGGAGAGGTCTTCAAACTGTTCCCAAGAATGCTCAAGAATTGATTCAACTTCTTCAACTTCGTCTTTCTTTTTGCTCAAGCAGAGTTCATAGATATCTTCTTCATCTTTTAATATTTCTTCAAGGGTTTCTTCCATTTCTTTGATGCTGATTTGAATTTTATTGAGGTGTTTTTTGTGGTTGAGAAGCATTTCAAAGTGTTCATCAGAAACAGTTGATTTTAATTTATAGAGAATTTTCTGAATCCCGGATTCAATTTTCTGGAATTCGGTATTGAGTTTATCAAAGGCATATGTCAGAGCTGATTCAAGAGTGCGAAGTTCAAAAGGAGCTCGTGTTTCTTTTCGTTGTATTTTTGCAATAAGAATGGGAATGAATTCTTCTTGAATGATTTTTGATTCTGATTGAAAGAGGAATACTTGGTCTTTTCCGATAACCATTTTAATGTTCCAGAAGTTGACAATGATTCCTGCTCCACGAGGAGAAATTGTTGAGAGTTGTTTTACAGAAAATACAGGACGAAGGTCACGAACATACATGTCAAACTTTTGTGCAATATCCTTCCGTTGAAATTGTTTTTCTGAAATATCGCCATTGCTGTTTATCTGAAAGGCAAGCATGTAGGTATTATATCGAAAGAGTGTATGTATTTAAAGTCTTAAGTGATGCAGCCTGAAGAGAATATAAAATCTGGGTGATTTCTTATGTACTCGCTTGTAGATGATTGTATGCGTGAAAGTGTGGGAGGACTTTCTGTGCGCATACTTTTAGATTTTCATAAAATATGACACAATGTGTAGGTGTTTTTTGAATAAATGCCACGGAATATTATTGAGAAAATTTGGGATCAACATATCGTCTCTTCTCAAGAGGGGGCTCCTGATATTATTTTTATTGATTTTCAACTTCTTCATGAAGTGACGAGTCCACAAGCATTTGAAACTCTTCGAAAGAGGGGGAAATCTGTTTTTTCTCCTCATCGAAATATGGCGACTGTTGATCATTCTCTTCCAACAGATCAAGATCGAAAGAATTTTGCAGATGCATTGAATCAAAAACAAATCGATACTCTTCGTAAAAATTGTAAAGAATTTGGTATCCGTCTCTATGATGTCGATTCGGGGCATCAAGGTATTGTACACGTCACTGGTCCAGAGTTAGGGCTGACACAACCAGGAATGACTATTGTTTGTGGTGACTCACATACTTCAACACATGGTGCCTTTGGGGCGCTTGCTTTTGGTGTGGGGACAACACAAATCTCTCATGTGTTAGAAACAAGTTGTATACTGCTTAATCGTCCAAAGACGATGCGTGTGCATTTTGTTGGAAAACCATCACAATATTTTAGAGCAAAAGATGCTATTCTTGCCCTTATACAGAAAATTGGCGTGCAGGGCGGTACTGGTTATGTCCTTGAGTATACGGGTGAATTTATTCGGAATTGCTGCATGGAAGAGCGTATGACCATCTGTAATATGAGTATTGAGTGTGGCGCTCGAGCGGGACTGATTGCACCAGATGAAACAACATTCGCATTTTTACAAGAGACTCCTTTTGGAAAAGAAAGTCTTGAGGAGAAAAAAGTATTTTGGCAATCACTTCTTACGGAAAAAGGTGCTGTCTATGATGCAGATGTAACGCTTGATATTGATGGGATGAATCCATTTGTTACTTGGGGTACTACTCCTGCCCAATCTGTTCAAATTCATGAAAATATTCCAGAAAAAGAAGAACTTCCTGAGTCTCAACAGTCTCTCGCAGAGAAAAGTTTACAATATACGAGACTCAGTTTTGGGCAAAAAATTTCGGGTCTCCCCATAGAAAATATCTTTGTTGGAAGCTGTACGAATGCTCGTATAGGCGATCTCCGTGAAGTTGCAGCTGTTTTGAAAGGGAAAAAGGTTGCACCTGGAGTTCGAATGTTTATCGTTCCGGGAAGTGAACAAGTGGAGAAACAAGCGATTGCAGAAGGTTTGAATAAAATATTTATTCAATCAGGAGCAGAATTTCGAAGGCCAGGATGTAGTGCTTGTCTTGCTATGAATGGAGATACTATTGCTTCTGGTGAGAGATGTGCGAGTACCTCAAATAGAAATTTTGTCGGTCGTCAAGGTCCTGGGGCTATTACTCATTTAATGAGTCCTTTTATGGCTGCAATTGCGGCTATAGAGGGAAAAATTATGAATCCAGAAGAAATTGAGGAGGAAATAAGCTCTTCTTCACCAAGGCTCTGAAGGGCAGGCAGGGAACATAGAACAGGGAACACGGAGCAAGGAGCAGGGAATAAGGAACACGGAGCAAGGAGCAGGGAATAAGGAACACGGAACAGGGGTAGGAGAGAGGTAAGAGAAGTGAATAGAGAATGTTGAATATAGAATATAGAAGGAGGGAATTTTTAATTTTTAATGTTAAATTTTTAAATAAGTCTCAATTTTTAATATTATAAAGGAGGAAAGCTGTAAGGTGACAAAGTGACAAAGCTGCAGAGGTGCAAAGTGAAGAGGAAATATCGAATGTGAAAAAGAGAATAGGGAACCAAAAACTTCTTTTTATTGCGAAAATCGAGTCAATCGTTACTCTTGCAATAGGTTTTGTTTTTTTATGAAAAAATATTTTCTCTTTCTTTTTGCTCTCATTATGGTTACTGGTGGATGTCGTTTTTCTGCAGGGCCATCGAATCCCGATATACAGTCAGAACTTTCTCAAGAGCAGAAGGAAAAACTTGAAACAGCATATTTTTCTGGTGGATGTTTTTGGTGTAGTGAATCTGATTTTGAGAAACACTCTGGAATTTTTGAAGTCATTTCTGGATACATTGGGGAAACAGAAAAAAATGTTACATATGAAAGAGTATCTGCTGGCAAGACAAAACTGAAGGAAGGGGTAAAAGTATTATATAATCCTGAGGAAATCACATATGATGATCTGTTAGAAATATTCTGGAAGCATATTGACCCTACTGATAATGGAGGTCAGTTTGCAGATCGTGGACTGCAGTATAGAACTGCTATTTTTTATCAAACTCAGGAGCAAAAAAATCGTGCAGAGCAATCGAGAAAAATTCTTGAGGAGTCTGAAAAATTCGATGAACCAATTGCGACAAGTATTCTTCCATTTTCCACTTTTTATCCAGCGGAAAACTATCATCAAGATTATTACAAAAAGAATCCACAAGAGTATGAGAGGTATAGAGAGGGGTCTGGTCGTAATGAATTTATTCAAAATTCTTGGAAAACAGATCCTTTTCAGTCCAGCAGTGATCTCCGAAAACGTTTGACACCGCTTCAATACCAGGTCACACAAAAAAATGCTACAGAGCAGCCTTTTCAAAATGAATATTGGGATAATACGAGGGAAGGAATTTATGTAGATATTGTCTCGGGAGAACCCCTTTTTAGTTCAAAGGACAAATTTAAATCTGGTACCGGATGGCCGAGCTTTACAAAACCGATTGATACAAAGTCTGTCACTCAGGTGCAGGATAAGAATTTAGGGATGACTCGGACAGAAGTTCGAAGTGTGAATGGAGACTCACATCTCGGACACATATTTTCTGATGGGCCGGAACCAACAGGGCAACGTTACTGTATTAATTCAGCTTCCTTACGATTTATTCCTGTTTCTCAGATGGAGACAGAAGGGTATGGAGAGTTTCTTCCTTTGTTTGAATAGAATTATTGCAAAGATACAGAGTTACAAGGAACAGGGAACATGGAACAGGGAACAAGGATTGTGGAACCCTTCTTTGCCAAGGTTCCGAAGGGCAGGGCGGGAACAATAAACAATATCCAATTACGAATTCGTCAATTACGAATTACGAATGAAGCAGGTTGCAAAGTGATAAAGTGACGAAGTAACAAAGTTACAGAATGACAAAGTTGTAGGGGTACCAGGTGAGAGAAGAAGAAGAGGGAATTGTGAAATGAGATACACGGAGGGCAAACACAAGGTGTTCCTGTTGGGGCTTGCAAAGTTGCTTCTAAAAAGGAAATAATCTTATGAATTCTCATATATTCTATGCTCTTTGAACCGTTTACATCTCGTGCGATTCGTATTCCACGAAAAGATATTGATACCGATATTATTATTCCAGCGAAATACTTAAAGGGAACCGATACTTCTGGCCTAGCTGATGGGTGTTTTGCAGAACTGAAAAAAGACGCTCAGTTTCCAATGAACCGGCCTGAATTTAAGGCAGCAAAAATTATTATTGCTGGACCTAATTTTGGATGTGGGTCAAGTCGAGAACATGCTCCTTGGGCACTTGTTCAATCGGGAATTCGGGCAATTATCTCTTCAGAATTTGCTGATATTTTTCGGGGTAATGCAGAAAAAAATGGACTTCTTACCCTTCAAATTCCTGAGACAGAAGTACAAGAACTCTTCGAGATGGATGAACTTGCAGAAATTACCATTGACCTTCCCGAACAAAAAATTATCACTGAGCAGAAGCAATATGCCTTTCAGATTTCACAGTTTTCCAAAATGAGGTTTATTGAAGGACTCTCTGATATCGATTACCTATCAAAATTTTCTGAGAAAATTTTAGATTTTGAAAAACAAAGATGTGCTCTTTTGCCACGAATATAAAGAGAGAATAATAGAGAAAAGAATGCATTATGTATTGCACAATAAGAAGAGAGATTGAATGAAAGTATTACAAGAGTGTAGAGAGAAACTGATGCAATTATCTCTACAGAGAGGTACTTGTTCCTTTCTCTTTCCATATACACAAAAAAAGAGTATAATTTAATGATATAATCACTAAAAATGTCGGAATCTGATAACGACGAAAAAAGTTTATTTTGGCAAAAACTTGAGCAGGAACAAGAGGCATTGAAAAAAAATACTCCCGTTTCCAAACCTCCAAACAAGCCACATAAACCTCATAAAAAGGGAAAGAGAAAATTTTCTGCTATTGCCCTCTTTGCAACAGTATTTCTTCTCTTCCTGATTATTATTGTTCTTCTTATTTTTTCGATGTCCCTTGGGGGAGCAGGGAATCCTGTACTTCAGTTTTTTGGTCAAAATGAAAATACTGTTAAGGATTTTCTCTTGCAAATAGTAAATGGTTCCTTTGGCTTCTTATCTGTTATTCTCCTTATTCTTATTGCTGTTACTCTATTTTTTGGATTCTCTCTGCCAAAAAACGAGGTTCAGAAAAGAAGTGTTTCATTTGTATTTTCACTTGTCTCTCTTGGGCTTATCTTTGTGACTATTCTCTCTTGGCTTGGGATGCATAGGTTTGTTTCTGCTCTGGAAATCAGCTCTACTGTTGGAGAGAGGGAAGCAGGAATTATCCTTTATATTCGAGAAAAGGATGGACTCCGAAAGATATCGCCCCAAGAAACCGAAACAATGAATGTCCCTCTTATTCTTGGGTTTTCAGCAGAACAGTTCGAGAAGTTTTTTGCGGATAAGGGTATTAAGTCATATGTGTGGGATTTCACGGGAAATAATGTTTATGACACTTCTACTCAAAACACCCTTCTTGAACGAAGAATACAACGATATGGGAATCATGAAGTTGGTCTTCAGGTCCTCTTTGATGATGGCACTACTGCTACTTCACATATCTCCTTTTCTATTCCAGAAGGATCATTTGATGCTTATCCTGAAACGGGACCTATCCCGCTGAAGGTCACCTTTGATGCGAGCGAAATATCAAAACCATATAAGGGGTCGATTGCCAGTTTCGAGTGGGATTTTAACAATGATTTTGTTTATGAAGATACATCTCGAAGCCCTACTATTTCACATACATTTGAGAAAATTGGAACGTATACGATTGGACTGAGAATTGTTAATCAAGATCAAACATTGCAGACTTTCTCTCGTGAAATAACTACAACTAGTACGGAAGAAGACTCCATCACTCCTCTTATTACAACATACCCAGAGATGCCAAATCCTTCTCTGAAAAGGTTAGAAATTAAGGCGGGGGATACTGTGGTCTTTAATGCCTCAAATTCATGGAGTCTTGATGGAAAAATTATTTCATATCGGTGGAGGTCTTCTGATAATACAATTATTAAAAAAGGACCAACGATGGAACGGAAGTTTTTGGATGAAGGGGAGGTCGAAATAAGCCTTACTCTTCGAGATGAATCGGGAAATACGAGTGAGGAAAAATTTTATGTTGTTGTTCTTCCTTCCCCAAAGCCACCAGTTGTATTGATTGCAACTGATCCTGAGGCAGATTCTGAGCATGGAATTTCTGGAACTGTTCCTTTTCAGGTTCTTTTTGATGCTTCAGGGTCAACCGATGAAGATGATGATATTGTTGCCTATGAATGGGATTTTGATGGAGATGGGGAAGTGGATGATTCTGGTGAAAAAGTAACGCATACCTTTAATATTGTCGGAAAATACAATGTTCTTGTTTCTGTTCGAGACGAAAAAGGTTTGCAGTCTACTCAGGAAATCCCTGTAGAAGTAAAAAATACAGATCTTACTGCTGTTATCTATGCGAATCCAGAGAGCGCTTTTGTTCCATGTACTGTGGATTTTGACGGATCTCTTTCATCGTGTGCAGATTGTGAAATCATGGGGTATGAATGGGATTTTGGGGATGGCAATGTTACTGGGATTACAACTGCAAAAGTTACTCATCCGTATCAGCAAATCGGGAAATTTACTGCGAGTCTTACGGTGCATTCAAAGGATAATACTGATCAGGTCAGTAAAAATATTTTCTGTCTTGAGGTTCCAGTAGATGCCTGCTTTACATCGTCAAAATTGAGAGGAAGGGCTCCTCTGAAGGCAAGCTTTAATCCGGATTGTACAACAGGTACTATTGAGAGCTGGGTCTGGGATTTTGGGGACGGAACCAGTTCTGATGAACGTATTCCGACACATCTCTATAAAAAAAATGGAGAGTATACTGTGACACTAACAGTGACGGATGCGAACAAGAATATAGATACTGATACTCTTGTTATTTCTGTAGAGTAGAGAAAATTCAAAAACTGAAAAAAACTTTGTTTCTCGAGAGAGGTATGAGACAATGGATTGTGCTCTTTCTTTTATATATGCAACAATCGAAAACAAAAAAATTCTTTATTGTATTTCTTTCGATCCTTGCCGTCGTATCTTTACTGGCGAGCTCTTTTATTGGTCTGCTGTCTCTCTAGAGCTTTTTGAAGATTCCGCATTTTTCTTTGCCGGCAAGTAATGGGAGGTCATATACCCAAGATGACTTTTCTGACGGAGTTTTTGTGTTGTATTTTTATCCAAAAGATATGACTTCAGGATGTACAATGGAGTCTCAAGGTTTTCGTGATGCGGAACCAGAATTTTTAAAATATGGGGTTAAGATTTTTGGGGTCTCAAAGGATCCGATTTCATCTCACGAGAAATTTTCTAAAAAGGAGTCTTTACAGTTTCCACTTCTTTCTGATGAAAATGTGGAACTTATTACTGCTCTTGGGCTATGGAAAGAAAAATCTCTTTATGGTCGAAAATATATGGGAACCGAGAGAAGTACTTTTTTAATAAAAAATGGCGACATTATTCAAGAGTGGAGAAAGGTGAAAGTGAAAGGTCATGTAGAAGAAGTTCTTTCGGCTGTTCGCCAACTCTGATTTTTTGTGTTTATGAAATATATCTCTTTTTACACGCTTGCTCTTGGAAGTATTTTTTTCATTTTTTCAGCATCTTGCAGTGCAAGAGCATATGTATCCCCAACACTTGAGATTCAGAAATGTAAAAAGATTCCGAATCGAGAAGATCGAAATCATTGTTTAAAAAAATTTTATTCACGAGGAAATCAAGAGCAGTCTGTAGAGGGTGTACAGGGGAGTACATCTTCATTTAAATCGTGTCGACGGATAGGAAACAGAAAATCAAGAGCCCTCTGTTATGCTCAGTTTCATCAAGAGCTTATTGACTCAAATAGGCAAAAAAATGTTCATTCAGAGACTTCTTCATCGAAAAAATCCAATCTTTTTCTCAAGATTATTCCTTGCGAAAAAAAGAAAAATCGTAGTGAGCGTATTGCTTGCTATAATGATTTTCACAAAGAGCAACTTTTAAAAAAGAGAAAACAGAAAGAAGAAAAAATGCAGGAGAGTGAGAAGAAAAAGATTTCTTCTTCGCCAACATTACAGATTTTGGTCTGTAAAAAAATGTCTGACAGAAAAGAGAGGAGTGCATGTTATCAAGAAATACGATTACAAAATAAGGAATCCAAGCAGCAGAGATATAGCATGGAAAAACAAAATTTTAATCATAATGATGAGATGAAGGCATGTTTAAAAATTCAAAATGAAAAACGTCAGAAGAAATGTTTTGACGAACTTGCAAAAATTGAAAAAAGACTTTTTTATGATCAGGACTCTACGTTTCAACCACAAGACAGTCGGTAGATGAGGAACACGGAATCCTTCTTCGCCAAGGCTCCGAAGGGTAGGGAGGGAACAGGGAGAAAGAATTACAAATTACAGATTTTCTCTATTGCTTTTCTTCTTCTTGAGGGGGATGGAAAAAAAATATACAATGGATAAGATTTTTTTCTTAACCCTATGAAAGTTGCTTCAAGAGCTATTATTATTCATGATGGAAAAATTCTTCTTGTTCGACATAAAGGTCGAGATTTCTATGCTCTTCCTGGTGGAAAAGTAGATGCAGAGGAAGATATTCGTTCTGCAATGGTAAGAGAAATAAAAGAAGAACTCAATCGTGACGCACAGGTTGGGAATCTCGTTTTTGTACATGAATTTCGGTATAAGGAAGGTTCACACAGTCTTGAATTTTTCTTTCTCATTGAGAATGGTGAAGATTTTGTTGGGGAATTAAATGGTACACATACAGAAATCGAGCTTGCTGAAATAAAATGGATCCCTCTTTCCGAGGTAAAAAATTTAAAACCAAGTTTCTTAATCGATAAAATACAAACGCTCTCTGCCAATTCACCAATAGAGTACTATTCTACTGCATAAAGTATTAGCCTTTATGATCTGCGTTCCATAAAGTCGGTGACATCAATTTGGGAGATATCTTGATGCGCAAGGGGTCCTTTTTTAAATTGGGGAACTTGCTCCTCATATGTTGGGAGTTCTTCTTGAAAGATGATTCCAGTAGGAATCTTTTCTTGTGGGGTGTTACAAAAGGTAATTGCCTCACTTCGTGATGAGCAAATGGGGGCAGTCAAATCATTTTTATCGATATTTTTGTTATAAAAGTCGTATGTTTCTTGTTTATTAAATGTGACACAAGGCTGCAAAATATCGACAAAGGCGGCTCCATTATGATTCATGGCCTGTTTCATAATTTCTGTTAGTCCTGGTGCATCTGCTGAGTATGCACGAGCGACAAATGTAGCTCCCATTTGAAGAGCAAGTGATGCACCGTTCACATAATCTTCTATAGATCCAAAGGGAGTAGAACTTGTTTTTGTTCCTTTTTTTGCTGTGGGAGAGGTTTGACCCTTTGTCAGTCCATAAACACCATTGTTATCACATATAACCATTACGTCGAGGTTCCGACGGAAAAAATGAACAAAGTGTCCCATTCCAATACCAAGCCCATCGCCATCACCGACATTTACAATGATATTATTTTTGTGATTTGCTATTTTTGATCCGGTGGCAAATGGAATAGCGCGTCCATGAAGAGTGCATGAACCATAGGTATTTATCCAGTATGGCAGGAGCGATCCACACCCAATTCCGGAAACAACCAATGTTTCATCGGGATCAGCATTGATTTCTACTAATGCTTTTTTTAATGCAGTCAGTATTCCAAAGTCCCCACAACCAGGGCACCACGAAGGAATAGCTTTTGTACTGTAGTCTTTTACGGTTCTCTCTGTGTTCATAATTTTGACAAATATTTTTCTATTTCCTGAGCAATCCATTCTCCAGTCATTGGTCGACCATAGTAACTTCTAATAGAGTAATCAGGCGTTATTCCTGTAAACTCGGTCAATACTCCCTCAAGTTGTCCAGACTGATTCCCTTCGACCATAATGAGATTTTCTCTATCTTTTAGTATTTCCTGTACAGCATCTGTTTTGAAAGGAAGGATATATTGCATTTGAATGACCTCTATGTCGAATCCTTTTTTCTGAAGAATATTCTGTGCTTCTAAAGTTGGATTTTTTGTCCCTCCCCAGATCATTACTTTATTTTTTGATGATCCAAAAACTTTCGGATCTGGAAGTTCTTTTTCTAATGTTTTTATTTTTCGCCAGCGTTTTTCCATCATTACTTTCACTTCTGGTGTCTCCTCAACTGGTTTTCCATGTTCGTCATGTTCATAACTCGTTGATGTATATCGACCTCCTTTCATGCCTGGCACAGAACGAGGAGAGATACCATCAGGTGTGTCTTTATATCGCATAAAATTTCCATCAAGTTCTGAGGGGGGAGCGATTTTTCCTCTATCGATATTGATGTTTTTTGTAATATCAAATTCACAGGTTCTGTATTGGTCAGCAATATATTTTTCGGTAAGGAATATTACTGGAAGCTGATACTTTTCTGCATAATTAAAGGCTTCTCCTGTGAGATCTACACAGTCTTGGTGATCACCAGCGGCGATGACAAGCCGAGGAAAATCGCCTTGTCCACAGTGCATAGCCATACGAAGATCTCCTTGCCCCGTTCTTGTTGGTAATCCAGTGCTTGGACCAGGTCGTTGTGCATCAAAAATGACTACAGGGGCTTCGATTTGACCAGCAAGGCTCACTGCTTCACCCATGAGCGCAAAACCACCTCCACTGGTTCCTGTGGCTGCTCGAATTCCAGAATGACCAGCACCAATGGCCATATTGACTGCAGATATTTCGTCTTCTGCATGAACAACAACAATGTCATAGTTTTGTGATTCTTTTGCGAGTGTTGTGAGGATAGTGCTTCCTGGGGTCATGGGGTATGCTGATAGGAATTTTAGCCCAGATCGTATACACCCAAGAGCAATAGCTTCATTTCCCCCCATAAGAAACCGTTTTTTTTCGTCCCCTTTGAGTTGATTTGAAATCTGGTGGGTAACATTTTCTTTTACATAATCATACCCTGCCTGTAGAGCACGATGGTTTATTTCTACAACTTCTTTCCCTTTCCGAGTAAAAATTGTTTCGAGAACTGTTTTCATTTGTTCAGGACTCTGACCTATTATGGCAAAAACAGCACCAACTCCAACAACATTTGCTGCGAGTGAAAGCCCTGACTCTTTCGCCATTCGAGCAATAGGAACATGAATCATTTCTACTGTCTCGGGGATATCAATATCATCAATGTTTATCTTTTCTCCATCATAAATAATGGCACCACCTTCGTCGATTTCAGTGCAGTGTTGCTGAACTGAGTTTTTATCCATTGCTATCATCAGATCATAATGATTTTGATGTGAGAGTATTTCTGTATTTCCAACATGAACAGAGGCGAAGCTGTGTCCGCCACGAATTATATTTTGATATTCACTTGTTGTTATAGCAAAGAGTCCTTCACGCGTTAAGGCGAGAGCAAGAGAATGAGTAATAGACTCAATTCCTGTTCCTGCGGGTCCACCAGCTAATATATGAATCTTATTTTTTACAGTTTTGGGTGTCATATGAAATGGATAAGTATTTTTGTTGCCTCTCGATTGCTTCCTGAAAATGAAAGAAAGAGTAGAGGGGGGGTGTTGACAATCTTTTTCTTGAGAAAGAGGGATTTTACGGATATTACGATCCTTGACCTGATGGAAGTTGCACACATTCTGCACCAAGTTTCATTCCATTTTCAATGGCTGCATTAAATGTTCCCTCTTTTGTTAGTTCAGCGACAAATCCAGCACAGAAGGCATCACCTGCTCCAGTTGTTTCTATGATTTGTTCCACTTTTTGTACTGGGAAGGTATTTTCTTTTCCTTCGTGTTTTACCCACACTCCCAGTTCACCCTTTGTCTCTATTTGAGTGATATTATCAGGGATACCCCATTTTCGAAAATGTTGGAATTCAATATCATTTCCAATAAGAATCGACGACATTTGGCAACATTTATGAAAATTCTCTTTTTCAAAAAAAGGAGTGACTTGTCCTGGAGCGAATATTGCTGTTCCATTTGTGGCACCGATTCGATATTCCTTTAGGTGTTTTTCGATAGATATCGGTGTTCCTGCCGCAAAAATTGCATATTGATATCTGGCGAGATCAGTTTCTATGAAAAAATCAAGAAGACTCTGGTGTTCATTGACTTCGTATACATTTGGTTGCCAAATGATGAGCTGTTGATGAAGGGGGTCAGAAATAAGATATGCATGGGCAGTGTGATCACCTGCATTTCCATGAATATTTACACCGAGATCTTTTAGTTTTTGTTCATATCCTTTTTCCCAGAAATCTTTTCCATATGCAGAAAAAACATCTGAGTGCACTCCTTCTTTGCCGAGCCAATATGAAATATTCCCTGCTGTTCCTCCAAAGAATTCTTTTTTTCCATCTGCGATAAAACTGGCATTAAAGTTGCGTATTTCTCCTCCTTCTAGGGGGATTGATTGGCGGAAATCATGAGGAATGGAGAAAATGATATCAAATGCCAAAGAGCCGACGACCAGAGGTTTTATTTCCATTTTTCTTATTATGCCTTAATTACACAAAAAATTCCAGCTTATTTGTATACTCTATAGTCTGTAAAATTTTTTTGCAGAGTTTGTAAAATTTCTCAAAAAGGAGGATTTTCACCCTCATTGTTGGAGAATAAAAAGAATTACTCTCTGGGGGATTATAATCTTGCTTGGCTTTCCTTGATTCTCAGAGAGAGTATACTAGGAGACGATGCCACTTTTTTGTTATTACATTTTTGGCACAATAACTGCTCTTCTCCCAGCATTGCTCTGGTTATGGATGTGGTATAAAAAAGATAATCAAGAGCCAGAGCCGAAGCAGATGATTGTTCGAAGCTTTTTTCTCGGAATGTTAGCAGTTCTTCCGTTTTTTGGACTTGACTGGCAATGGGACAATTCACCGCACCTTCAGAATTTGTGGAAAATATTTTCGACTTCTTTGTATTTTTTTCCACTGCTTCTCTCTACTTTCTCTTTTGCCTTTTTGGAAGAATCCCTGAAACATTTTGCCGTATTGCGTCTCGGGAAGCATCTCCAGATACATTTTACTCAGGTTATTGATGGCGTCATCTATTCTGTAGCGGTTGCTCTTGGATTTTCCTTTGCAGAAAATCTTCTCTATTTTATCTCCCTGCTTGAGTATTTTGACCTTTCTGATAGTACTTTATGGAATGTGGTTATTTTTAGAAGTATTGCGACCACATTTGGACATTCACTTTTTTCCGGTATATTTGGTCTTTTTTGGGGGCATGCTTTTGTTTCTGATGGAGTAACGACAAAACACTCATTTTCTTCTTCTCTCTTTTTTCGTCATTTCTTCAGAACATTTCGGTTTCATATTATTCGATCACATATCCTTCGGAATCGTATTTCCACCCGAGGTCATGAAAAGGGAGACCTTGTTCGTGAAGGTCTTTTATTGGCGACCATTGTTCACACACTCTTTAATTTGTTTTTAGAGATTCAAATTTTTGGAATGCCGCTGACCCCTTTTGTAGTTCCACTGTTAGTAGGTGGATTTCTTTATCTGAGAAAACAGTTTCTCCTTCCGAATAATATTCAGATTCTTCAGCCAGTGCGAAAGGAAAAGAAATATGAGTAGGAATCTTTTTTCCTGTAGGTGAGAATTGTGAAAAGATGGACAGAAATATCCTTTTTGGTTTTTTTATTGACGTTACTAGATTATTGCCCTTGCTCAGTGTACAAAAAGACATTATTAAAAAGTTGAACAGTATAAATAATCAGGAGAGAAGAAGAAAGATTTTAAAGATGTAAGAAATACTCTGAAAAGTTGCTCATCAAGGAAAAACACTATATAATACTCTGATATGACAGATGATCAAACTTTTCCTGTTGGCGATGACATAAAATCAAATCTTGTGATTCCAGATGCTGCTCGAGAGCGTTATCCAGAACTTATTCCAAAAATTATTGAAAGCACGGCTATGAAAGATGATGATGAAAGAAATTATTGGTTTTCGGTGCTTCCTATTATGACTGATAAACAAGTCGATGAATTAAGAGATATTCTTTCGCCTCAAGGAGATCAGGCTTCAGAAAAAGCTAAAGAATCTTTTGATCTTGAGAAAGCAGAGGTTATTCGAAGAGAACATCTTTCTGATTATCAGCAAAAAGAATCGGTATCACGGAAACATGATTATGATGAGGCAGAAAATCTTCTTTCTGCACTCGAGACAATAGAATAAGTGGTTCTTTATCTTTTTAGGAGGTCTGCTGTCCATTGTTTCCATTTCGCTCTGTGAATAATTCTCTCTTGGTCAGGGTTTGGAAGGTTTTCGTATGTTTCTCGCATAGATGCTGCACAGCTATTGCAGTCTTTTCCCCCCGGTTTTATTCCGAGAACAGTAAGAATTTTTTCAAGCCATGCCCTTGTTGTTATTCCTTTTTCTGTATGGCTGAGAACTTGAAAACTTGTGATTGGTATAGTCTTTTCTTTATATGGAGAGGGATGAAGTCTATCGTCAATCATTATTTGCTGGAGTTCGGATAGATCATCGGTAGGATCAGGGTTTCTCTCTGTGACAAAGAAGGTTTTTTTACATTCTCTGCATGCCTGTGAATTTTTTGATGTAGTCATGATTAACTTATAATATAATAAAATAAATATGTCAAGTTTGCCCTCTCTCTTTAATTCCGGTAAACAGTAGTCAATCTTTCTTTCTCTTATGAGGAACGATATTGTTCGAATTTTTGATACAACACTGCGAGATGGTGAGCAATCACCTGGATATTCCATGTCCACTCAAGAAAAAATCCGTCTTGCAGTCCAGATTGAAAAATTGGGAGCAGATGTTCTTGAAGCTGGGTTCCCAGCAGCAAGTCCTGATGATTATACAGCTGTAAAAAATATTTCCCAGAAACTTCATTCGATAGAAGTTTGTGGGTTAGCACGTGCGATAGAGTCGGATATTGTTACGACATGGGATGCGATTAAAGATGCTCAAAAACCAAGAATTCATACTTTTATCGCGACCAGTGCATTACATATGCAGTATAAATTAAAAAAGACTCCGAATGAGATTCTGAAAATGACAGAAGATGCCGTAAAACTTGCTAAGAGTCTTTGTAAAAGGGTTGATTTTTCGCCAGAGGATGCCGGAAGAAGTGATCGAAACTTTTTAAAAGAGGTTGTCGAGGTGGCTATATCTTGTGGTGCTGATGTCATTAATATTCCTGATACAGTTGGATATCTTCAACCAGAAGAATTTGGAGATCTTATTGCATATCTTATCGGTCATTGCAAAGGAGGTAAGAATGTGATTTTTTCTACACATTGTCATAATGATTTAGGACTTGGAGTAGCAAATTCACTTGCAGGTGTTCAGGCTGGGGCTCGCCAAGTAGAGTGTACGGTAAATGGCATTGGTGAACGAGCTGGAAATGCTGCTTTAGAGGAGGTGGTTATGGCTATTAAAACTCGTCCACTTTTTTATGGTCTCAGTACAAATATTAATACAAAAGAGATTATGCGTACAAGTAATCTCTTGAGAAAAATTACCGGACAACCGGTACAGCCGAATAAAGCAATCGTTGGGAGAAATGCCTTTGCTCATGAGTCTGGTATTCATCAGCACGGTATGATGGCTAAACGTGAAACATATGAAATCATGAAGCCTGAAGATATTGGAATTTCTAAATCACAGATTATTCTTGGGAAACATTCCGGTGGAGCGGCGTTACGGAGTCGGCTCTCTGAACTTGGGTACGAAATCAAAGATGAAGCTTTTTTAGATATTTTTAAAAAATTTAAGAATCTTGCTGATAAAAAGAAAATTATTGAAGACGCTGATCTTGATGCTCTTATGCTTGGTGAGTTTCAAAAAAATATATCTGAGTTCACACTCGTTAGTGTTGATGCTCATTGTGGAACAAAGCAGCAGGCATCAGCAACCGTGACTCTTAAGACAAAAGTAGAGGGAGTTGTTACACAGAATGCTCTTGGGACAGGTCCGGTAGATGCTGCCTTTAAGGCTATTGAAAAAATTACTAAAAAGCTTGGAAAATTAACAGAATTTCGAATGGATGCCGTAACGGAAGGTCTTGATGCTCAAGCAGTTGTTTCTCTTACGCTGACGACGAATCAAGAGAAAAGATTCTTTGGAAGATCAGGGAATACTGATGTTGTTGTGGCGAGTGTTTGTGCATATCTTGATGCTATTAACAAGGTTACACAAAGAGAGGGGATTGAAAAAAATTCTCAATATGGGAGAGGGGTGTAAATATATTTATCAATTATATTAATAAATAATAGTTTATTAAAAAGTCAAACAAAAACATGGCATAGAGGGTGAAATCGGTCAAGAAATATGGTATTATTATGTTTGGGCTTGGAGAAAAATATTGTATCGCCCATGAAAAAATCATTCCTCTTTATTGTCGGCTTCATTGTTTCCATTTCATCTTCATATGCGGCATCATTCACTGATGTTCCTGAAGATAGCCCTTCTTATGCAGCCATTGAGTCTCTTAAAAATCTTTCCATTATTAATGGGTTCCCTGATGGGACGTTTCAGCCATCAAATCCTGTGACTCGAGCCGAAGCACTGAAGATGATTCTTTTGAGTGCGAAAATTTCTACAGATGATACAGTAGGTAAGGGGACTGGTTTTGCTGATGTGACCTCAGATGCTTGGTACTCTGCATTTACTTTAAAAGGGAAAGAGCTTGGAATCATAAAAGGATATGGTGATACCGGGAAATTCTTTCCGAATAATCAGGTGACAAAAGCTGAGTTTCTCAAGATGCTTTTTCAAGCTTTTCAGCTCGATACGAGTAAACATGAGGGGCTTACTGCCGCGATTTCTGCGGATACAAATGTTGGTGAATGGTATCTTCCGTACCTCAGTTATGCAAAAACTATTGGCGTCATTACTCCTTCTATTGATAATAAGCTCTTTCCAAATAGCCCTCAAACGCGTTCTGATTGTGCTGAAATTATCTATAAGCTTCTCGTTATTCAGCGAGGTGGAGAGGTTCAAAAAATGTTAAATATTACAGAATCACATCTGGTAAATGTTTTAGTAGGTCTTAATGGAGGAGATATAGACGCTGCCTTACAAAGTGCAAATGATGCTGTTTTCTTTTCAGAAAAAGCACTTGCTGCCGATTCGTCACAAGGGTTGGTGAAAGCAGCAAACAAGATAGCCCTTGGGTTCAAGGAATTATGTCTTGCTTATAAAGCAGGGGTTGATGGTGATGGTGATCTTCTCGTTCAGCATGTAAATGAGGCAAAACGTCTTGCTGGTGCAGCTTTTGATGATCATAATTCTACTCAGCAGTTGGGAAAGAAAATTAAAACTCAAGCAGATATTCTTTTGCAACAAGTCCAACAAAAAGCTGCTCAATAGGATTTATCTTTTATGGATCAAGAAGATCTTTTGAACCGGTATTCTCCTGAGATGACATCTGAAAATACAGGAGAAGATTTTTTGGGTACTCCACCAAAAATATTTCCAAAAAATCCACAAGCTTCTATTGATTTTCATGGTTATTATGAAAGAGAACTTTCTTCTGCTATTGATTCATTTATTGACATGAGCCTCTCACAGAGTCTGCTTTTTGTACGGATTATTACCGGAAAGGGGTCGAGCACAGAAAGGGGGTATTCCATCCTTTTTCTCGAGACGGAACGCTGTCTAAAAAGACTTTTTCAGACAAAAAATATTCTCATGTATAAAAAATGTGATGGATTTTTTGATGTCTATCTCCAGTACGTATATTAGGGGTTTTTGATTTTTTAAAAATTTTTCTTTTTGAGAAAGGAATTAAATCGTGGGGATAGAATTATCGATTTCTTCTTCTTTTTCTGATTGTTGAAGTGGTACCCCGCGTTCATCCTCATGGTCATAAATCGAACCACGTCGTGAAATACCCTGTAGTGATTCTTTAATGCATTCCTTCAGATGGTTAGGGTCAAGCAGGAGGCATCTTTGCACCTGTTTTCGGAAGTGTATTTGTCCCTCCAAATTATTCTTTTTTTCCACCTCTTTTTTCTGCACTCCTTCCTCCTGCACTTCCTTTTTTTTCTGATTCATTTCTCCTGTACTTTTTTGTTGCCAGTTTTTATCCGACACGTTGTTTCGAAATGAGAGTTTCAGACATTCTCTAAATTTTTCTATAGAATGAGTTGTTCTATGACATTGCTTGAGTATTTCTCTTTTTTGTTGTCTTTTTTCTTCATTCATAATTTTTTGTTCTTCTGAGTTGGTGATTTTAAAATGATACATTTTTGGTTTCTTTTCTTTTTTCATGAATGCATTTGCTCTTTCTCCAAATTCAATAAAGTTCTCTGAATCATGAGAGAAAGAGGTATTAATATTTTTTTTGTCATGAGTTTTGTATTGATGTTTGTATACTCCTTCTTCTTGATTGTGTGAGTGAGTATTTTTTCTTTCTTTTGCAAATTCCTCTTTCTTTTGTACAAGTGAAGCCAAATGTTTATCTGGCTTGATTTCGGAGGTCAATTGAAAAAAGGAGAGTGATGCAAAGGCGAGTGAAAATCCAATGGCAACACCGATGAATCCTATAGACAGTTTTTTTTTGTCTTCTTCCATGAAAGTAAATATAAATTTTTTGTTTCAAGTGATATTATACATAATAATATATATATATGCAAGTACCTCTGTATGCTTTGATTATGGGCGTAGAGCTTTAGATTTTTCCAATACTTTTTTGTTTGAACTCCTTTAGATG
The DNA here is from genome assembly GCA_024762935.1 of Candidatus Peregrinibacteria bacterium. Classification (GTDB taxonomy): domain Bacteria; phylum Patescibacteriota; class Gracilibacteria; order CAIRYL01; genus JANTGK01. The sequence goes on from JANTGK010000001.1 coordinate 29,439, forward strand.
AGGTGTACAATATTTAGATAATAATCAAGTATCGTGTTCCCAAAAAAAAGGGAAAGAATAAGGCTCAGTATAAGAAAAGGGCCAAATGGAACAAGGGATTTTGATGATGTTTTTCCAAGAATAAGAAGTGGAATATAAAAAACTGTTCCTATGATGCAGGCAAATAGCACTGCCATTATTCCCATTTTCCACCCCAATATGAATCCCATGATAATACCAAGCCGAAGATCTCCTCCACCTATCCATGCGGGTATTTCTTCATCTGTCGTGTTGTCAAAAATTTTTTCAAAAGCACTCCCGAGTCCAAAAAGGGAAAAAACTATCCAAAAGGGAAATGCTATAATCGAAATAATAGCGTTGCGTACTGGTCCACTCTGTCTTTTTTGTATACTCATTAGTATTCCTGGAATAATGATAGATAGGGAGAATAAACCATAGATTGCTACAAATCCCAATAGGGCTGGAATAATCTCTGGTATTTCTTCTATGTGAACAAAAAAAGTATTCACAAGAGAAGAAATTATAAGAAATCCTATTGTTGGAAGAGATACTGCGTCAGGAATATCCATGTATCGGATATCTGAAAGAACGAGGATGCCGAGGGCAAAAAATATAATCAGATACCAGATCAGGACTACTATTTGGTGATTATTGGCGAGAAGTCCAGCAGAGAGAAAAAGAATTCCAAAAAATAGCTCCACTATTGGATATTGCCATGAGATGCTTTTATGACATTTTCGACACTTTCCTCTCAGAAGAATCCAGGATAAAAGGGGTATATTGTCATACCATTTGAGGAGATATTTACAATTTGGGCATTCACTATGCCCCATTACAATTCCTGGTTTTTTTTCATGAAGGCGAAGTGAAATGACATTCGCAAAACTTCCGAAAAAAAGACCGATAAAAAATAAGTACCAAAAAGTCATTTTGATTATTTTCGAAAAATTTGATCGATTCTATCTGGTGGAGAGAGGAGTGCATCTGCAAAAACTATTGCTGCCATGGATTCTGCTACTGGTACAAAGCGTGGAGCAATAACTGGGTCATGTCGGCCTTTAACTGAATATATTATTTGTTCATCATTGGAGGTGTTCATTTTTTGCTCCTGGGCAATGGTCGGGGGTGGTTTGATGGTTACTTGAAGGATAATATCATCACCAGTGGTAATTCCTCCTGAAATCCCTTCATGGATGGGATTTTGCTCACTCCCTAATCGGGATGCTACTCGTATTCCTTCACCGTACTGAAACGTTCGTGTTGTTCCAATAGAGAGCATTGCCTTTGCTAGTTCTGCTTCTATTTTTCCAAAAACGGGAGTACCACACATTTTTGGTGGGCTTATGATACGAATTTCTACTTTTCCGCCGAGTGAGTCATGTTCTTTTTTTGTCTTGATAACGAGCTCTTCCATTTTTTGAGCGGCCTGAGGATCTCCACATCTCATAATATTTTTTTCGATTTCTTTTTCATCAAATTTTTTTGCACATATATTTCCGATCTGAACGGTGCTTGCAATAATTTTTGTATTGCAGATATGACTGAGAAGTTTTTTTGCAATGGCGCCACCAATAACCCGGCTGAGAGTCTCACGTCCACTTTGTCTTCCTCCACCTCGATAATCTCGATGTTTGTATTTGTTGAACCACGTTTGATCTGCATGTCCTGGTCGAAAAATATTTTTCATCTCTTCGTAATCTTTCGATTTTTGATCTTTATTCCGTACTATTATGGCAATGGGAGTCCCTATGGTTTTGTCTTCAAAAACTCCTGAAAGAATTTCTGCTTGATCAGATTCATTGCGTGGAGTTGAGACGCGACTTTGGCCTGGTTTCCGTCTGGTCAGGTCATGTTGAATATCTTGTACCGTGAGAGGGAGGCCTGCAGGGCAGCCATCTACAATAGCTCCAAGGGCTACGCCATGTGATTCACCAAATGTGGTGACCCGAAAGTTTTTTCCAAAAGTATTCATACGGGGAGTATATCTGTTTTTTTTGTTCTTTTAAAGAAGCTTGATAGGTTTAATACTTGCCCACTTTTTTTTCTTCTTTTGTATTTTTTTATTCATCCCTTTTTAATATGGCCATAAAAGCATCTTGTGGAAGGTTTACTTTTCCCATTGCTTTCATACGTTTTTTTCCTGCCTTTTGCTTTTTTAGGAGTTTATTTTTTCGACTGACATCACCTCCGTATAGGCCAGCTGTTACATCTTTTCGATATGCAGCTATTGTTTCACGAGCAATGATTTTCCCTCCAATGGCTGCCTGCAGGGCAATGGGAAAATTTGCTCGGGGAATTACCTCTTTGAGTTTTTTGACAATGGGACTCCCAACGTATCGTGCTTCGCTCCTATGGACCATTTGCGAGAGGCTATCGACGGGGTCACCAGCAATAAGAATATTGAGTTTTACAAGATCTTCTGTACGAAACTCCAAGAATTCTGAGGAAACAGAAGCATATCCAGAGGAGATACTTTTTAATTTATCATGGAGCTCAGTAATAACGGAAGAGAGTGGCATCTCAAATGTTATGACGACACGAACCTCATCAAGATGTTGCATATTTTTATATACTCCCCGACGCTTTGTGCACAGATCCATTGTTCCTCCGACGTATTCTTGAGGGCATATGATTTCAACTCTACTCCATGGCTCCTGAATTTCTTGTATAAGTGTTGGATCAGGCAAGTTGGCAGCAGAAGATATACGAATTTTTTCTCCACTATTGAGGATGACATCATAAGGAACACTCGGTGCTGTTACAATGATATCCATATTAAATTCGCGCTCAAGACGCTCTTGAATGATTTCCATATGGAGCATTCCGAGAAGACCAATGCGAAAACCATTGCCGAGTGCTGGAGAATGTTCGGGCTCAAACACAAGTGCAGAATCAGATAGTGAGAGTTTTTCAAGTGAATCACGTAGCTGTGGGAAATCATCACCATCTGTGGGGAAAAAGCCTGCAAAAAGCATTGGGCTTACAATGCGAAAACCCGGAAGAGCTTTGGCATGTTGAGCTTCTTTCCCGACATAGAGGGTGTCACCTACTCGTGCTTGACGAGTGGATTTTAAGCCAGTAACAACAAAGCCAATCTCTCCTGTTTTTATTTTTTGTTGTGAATCAAATTTCGGACGGAAATATCCACAGTCTAAAATTTCAATATCGGTTTTTGTTCCCAAAAATTGTGCTTTTTTTCGTTTTTCTATTTCACCTGAAAAAACTCGAATAAAAGCGACTACCCCACGATATGGGTCGAAAACAGAATCAAAAACGAGTGCTTTTGTTTCCTCAACATCCAACTGCTCCCCGGCGAAGGTTTCTTTTGGGGCTGGAAATTTTTTTACTATTTCATCAAGTACAGTATCAACATTTAATCCTGTTTTAGCAGAGATTTCTATCATCTCATCACGTCCGATTCCAATGGCATTTTCAATTTCTTTCCCAACTCGTTCTACATCTGCGGCTGGGAGGTCTACTTTATTAAGAACAGGAATGATTTCGAGATTATGTTCAAGAGCAGAGTAAAGATTTGCTAGGGTTTGGGCTTCAATACCTTGGGTTGCATCAACGACTAATATAGCTCCCTCTACAGCTGCAAGGCTTCGAGAGACTTCAAAAGAGAAGTCAACATGTCCTGGAGTATCTATGAGATTAAGAATATGATCTTTCCATTTCATGCGTACTGGTTGCAGTTTAATGGTAATACCTCTTTCTCGTTCAAGCTCCATGCCATCAAGGATTTGGGCTTGCATATCGCGTTTTTTAACAGTTCCTGTTATTTCGAGCATTCGGTCGGCAAGAGTACTCTTTCCGTGGTCGATGTGTGCGATGATGCAAAAATTTCGAATGTTCTTCATGTTCTTAAAATCTAATATATTGTGACAGAACATGGAACAGGGAACAAGGAGTGGAAGAAGTTGCAAAGCTGCAGAGTGACAAAGATACAGAGTGGGGGGATGAAGAGGTACAAGAGTGAGCTTGCTCAGTAACATATATCTATGAGAATATTGAGCCATGAAACATCTTCTCTTTCTTGATATTGAAACAACTGGCCTTAATCCAGAGAAGGCAGAACTTATTGAGCTTTCTGCTATACGGGTTTCTGCTGATTTTACTGAAGAACTAGAAAAATTTGATGAACTTGTTCGACCAGAAGAAAAGATTCCTCCTTTTATTACTCGGTTAACTGGTATTTCAGATAATATGGTCGCACAGGCAAGAGACGTCTCTCAAATACGTGAGGAATTTAAAAAATTTCTTCGTCCTTCTGATATTATTTGTGGACACAACATTCAGTTTGATATTGGATTTTTGAGAGAGAAAGGATTTGATGTTCCAAATGAAGGGCTTGATACTTTCCCTCTGTCCAATGTTTTGCTTCCAGATGAGCCGAGTTATTCCCTAGAGGTTTTGGCAAAACGATTTCAGATAGAACATCGTGATGCTCATAGAGCACTTGCAGATGTACAGGCAAATATTGATCTTTTTTTAGAGCTAAAAAAAGTAGCTGAAAATCTTTCACAAGAGATGCAGGCGGACTATAGAGAAATTCTTTCAAAAAGCTCTTGGACTGGAAATATTCTCTTTGATCAGGTTTTTTCTGGAAAAGGTGTCACAAAAATCTCGGAAAAGAGCCTTCATCAGTTATCTATTTTTGATGAAGAGGCAGAAACCTTTCCTAAAAAAATATTTTCTGATGAAGAGTCTCAGGCTGATTGTCCAACACTTTCGGAGCAAAAGGCTGGTAAAATAATTACAGAGCTTCTCAATAACAATGAATACTCAATACTTTCACTCCCAGCTGAGGTAGGGGAGCTTTCTGCAGCTGTTGTTGCAGCCGTTGGAAAAGTGGAGCCTCTTTTTATCGCTCTTCCTCAGTCATTTTCATGGAAAACACCCGAAGGTTTCTTTCGATATGCGGCACCAAACCGTGTTATTTGTAGTACTGCCTTTGAGAAGTGGAAGTCAAAAAAGAATTCCTTCACGGAAACTGAGGTTATTGCTGCATTAAAAATAATTCGAGAAATACACCGTGGATCTTCGCTCATATATTCTGATCTTCCGTTATTTCGGGAAGAATGGGAAATCGCAAAAAAATGGCTTTCCGATGATCATATTCGTTGTAGTAGCGATTGTCCTGCAAAAAAAATGAGCCTCTTGTCTAGAAAGCAAAAACGTTTCTTTTGTGATATCGCTGATGTTGCTCAGTGTCCTGCATCACACGGGATCATACTCCGAGCAAGTCAATTTTCAAAATCTTTAGATTCGCTCTCGAGAAAGTCATTTTCTTTGCAATCGGTGGAAAAATGGGTCCAAAGTATTCAAGACTCAGAAAAGGATTTTTCTGATGCTCTTCTTTTTGGTATTGGTCTCTTGAAAAGATACCTCCGCGAAAGAGTCGGAGAGAGTCCTTATCGGAAGTTTTTTGTGCTTCATCCTGAGTGCTTTCAGGATTCAGAGATTCAGAATTTGAAGGAGGGTTTTATAGAGGGGAGAAAGAGGGCACTCACTCTTTTTCCAGAGAATAGTGAGATACAAGAGCAATTATCTCAACTTATTTCTTTTTTTGAGGAGGAAATTCAGGAGAATGAATGTCGATATATTACTCTGTATGCCGATAATAATTTACTCTTCACTCGTTCAGCGATTTCATTAGACCCTCTTCTCTCTGAAATGTTAGAAAAAAAAGAATCAGTGGTCTTTACGGGAAAGGCAATACTTCGAAGAGCTGGAAAATATATTTTTGGGAATGGGCTTAACACTCCTGACTCTCAGCAGAGCCTCCCTTCTCATTTTGATTATCAAAACAAATCACACGTGTGTATTCCTACATACGGAGGAAATACAAAAATGTCAGGAGTTGATCTGACCGTCTCTGTTACCAGGGACCTATTTCCACATTGTCATAAAAATATTCTTGTTCTTTTTCCGGGCACAGGGATTGCAGAGAAGTTCTGTACTGAAATTACAGATTCTGCAGAGGAAAATGATTTTCAAGTGCTTACTCTTCATGGATCAAAGGGGAAGATTCGTGAACAAATGCGGGGAAAAAAAACAATTCTCGTGGCGACACTCGGAAACTGGCAAAAAATTGATTTTAGATATGCTCAGTTTATTGGGTGTATTCAACATCGTCTTTTGTTTGATTCACCACCTGACCCGGTGGAACAGCTTCGAAATGAAAATGTAACAGATGAATTTTTGGAGATTGCAATACCGAAAGTTATTCAGAAATTTCAATATTTACTTGGTGGATTAACTGCTGGGAGTCACCCATTTTTCTGGGTAAATCTTGATGCTCATTTTCAAAAAAAAGGTGGATTTACAGAGAATATTCTTTCAGCACTCCCAGAACAACTCCCTATTCATAGGATGCCGGTATCAGAAATAAATGAATCTGTTACTCGTTTTTTACATACTCTTTCTGATGATAATTTTTCTTAGGAAAGAGATTCGTCTTCTGAGAAAACTCTTCTATGAACTGATATACCTTTCCCCTTTTCCCTTCTATGTCAGATTTACTTCGTGTCGGCATTCTCGCCAGTACCAATGGGAGTATACTCCCTTCCATATTTTCGGCAGCACTTCCGGGTGTAGAGTACTGTGTTTTTGTTACCAACAAGAAAGCTTGTGGGGCAAGAGAGAAAGCAAAACGTTTTGGTGTTCCCGATTATTATATTAATCCCGAAGGCATGTCTCGGGAAGAGTGGGATGCAGAAGTTGTGAAAATTTTACAGGAATATAATGTTGATCTTGTTCTTCTTGTTGGTTTTATGCGTATATTGTCTCCAGTTTTTATTCAATCATTTTCAGGAAGAATCTTGAATGTTCATCCTTCTCTCTTACCAAAATTTGCGGGGGGAATGAATGCTGATGTACATAGGGCTGTTCTTGAAGCTGGGGAAACGGAGACAGGATCTACTATTCACTTTGTGACTGAGGAGGTTGATGGGGGGCCTATATTTTTACAGGAAAAAGTTGATATTGTACCTGATGAAACAGTGTCTTCGCTGAAAGAAAAGGTGCAAGATGTCGAGAGAGTACTTTTTCCTGAAGCAATACAAAAATTTCAGCAGGAGAGGTCTCATACTGAAAATGATGAGATGGTTAATAGAGATTGATTTTTATTGGGAGTACTCAGTACAAAGAGGAATAGAGAAAGTGCGTGCTTTCTTGTATATACTATTGGTATATTTTTCTGAAATCTATTTCGCATTTTTCAAAGAGTTTTCCTGGACACTGTTTTATATTTTTATCACAAATAGTTTTTACCGGAAGTGTACCAAAAAGAGAATTTGTTATTATCACTTCTTCAGCATTTTGTATATCTCTCAGGGACGAATACTTTTCCTCAACGCAAAATCCATAGTGTATTGCTTTTTTCAAAAAAATCCGTTGCATTGTCCCGGGAAGCGCCTCTTTTTTTGGTGTGATAAAAATTGTCTTTTCTATTCTATAGACAATATTGCAAACAGAGCATTCTGTAATATATCCGTTTTCATTTAAAAAAATACAATCAAAGGTATTTGCTTTCTGAGATGCTTGTTTTCCAAGAATAAGAGGGAGAAGCGACATAGTTTTTGCTTCTGGTAGTAATCGTGAAAGATGAACTGCCGTAAGAGATACTCCCTTTTTAAATTTTTGATACTGTACTAAGGGGGAGGTAGTAATCAGAAGGGTGGGGGATAGGGCACCAGAAAAATTATAACCATTTTCTCCTCTAGAAATAGATATTCTCACTCGTGATTCTTCCTGTTTATTCATGCGGTAGGTGTCTTCTGACCATTTTTGTAATTGTTTTGCACTCCACGAAAAAGGGATATCTAGTTGCTCTGCAGAGTGTCTTAGTCTTTGAAAATGAGATAGGAAATCAAAAATTTTTTCATGATGTGTTCGAAAGCTTTCATAAACCCCATCTCCATAGAGAAATCCATGGTCAAATGGAGATATACGCGCCTGCTGAGCATCTATAAGTTTTCCGTTAAGGTGAACATAGACCATATTTGGATGAAAGAATGCGAATAGGTCTACTTATCGTAATAACTCGAATGAGGAAGGGCGTCTTTTAGAAAACTCCAGAATCGCTCTGGAGAAATACTGTCATCTCGTGCCATCTCTCCGGAAATACTAATGTCTGCGAGTTCATGATATCTCCTTGTACGATCTTCTAAAAGATCTGGATAACATCTCCTGAGGGCTTCTTTTTCATCTTCTCCGTCCTTTTTCTGGTACATATCATTCCAGATAACGGGTTTTAATTGCTTAAAAAAGGAGGTGATCATCTCATTGATTAAAAAATCTGGACATGTAAACCCTACAATAAGATATGTTTCTTTTAATTTTTTTAATGAATCGGGTTCGATATATATGATACTTCCAGTGGTATCGAGGATAAAATTTTTCCCTTCTGGAGGGGGAATGAGGCTGATTCGATTTTCCATTTCTTTATATTCTTTTTCAGCTTTTTGATATCGATCACGAAATGGGTATCCCATCCATATACTCATTTCGTCCATTTCTGTAAAACCAAGTTCTTCTTGGATGATATCATCTACTGATACTGTCTCAAACGGTTTTAGTTTACTGAGTTGTTTGCTTCGAAACGTCTTACCAATATTTGACATGCCGATAAAGGCAATTTTTAGTGAGTTATTTCTATACTTTTCCTCAAACTCTTCTCGTGTTAGTTGCATAATTCATACGATACATCACTTGTACTCTACTCGGTTTTTTCTCAAAAAAAAAGTATTGTTGACAACCCTATAGGGGGTATAGGTAGTATAAATAGGATTTTTTAAGCATATGGATAAAGTTATCATACGTCTCAAAAAGGTTACAGGACAGGTCAATGGAATAATAAAAATGATTGAGCAAAAAGAAGATTGTGAAAAGATTATTATTCAGTTTCAGGCTGTACAAGCTGCTCTTGGAGGTGCTTTTTCAGAAGTGCTCGAGAATACTCTTCAGGCCTGTTTAAAAGGAAAAAATCAGGTGCAAATGAAAAAAATCCTACAACTTCTTTCAAAAAAATAATCTTTTTTCATTTTTTTGACTTTTTGAGTAGGTACATCAATATGAGTGATAAAAAACAAAAAGAATCCTTTTTTTCCCTTTTATGATTTTGATAGAGTATATTTGATTTTTATTCCAATGCAATTTTGTTCCACAAGAAATACAAAAATATCCAGCAGCCTTTCAGATGCAGTACTGACTGGTCTTGTTCCTGATGGAGGGTTATTTTTTCCTTCTGAAATTCCAATTATTTCTTCACGTGAGCGAGAAGCATTTTCTCGGAGTAGTTTTGTTGAAGTTGCTCAAGAGATTTTTAGAAAATTTTCTGCTGATGAATTTTCTCAATCTGAAATACAAGAAATAATGAAATCTGCTTATTCGCAGGTATCATTTTCAAATTCCAATGTTGCACCAGTTCGAAAACTCAGTGATGATACTTTTCTTCTAGAGCTCTTTCACGGGCCAACAGGTGCATTTAAAGATTTTGCTCTTCAGTTTCTGCCGAGGGTGATGCAATTGTCACTTTTGCAAAAATCACTCCCTGAGTGTTGTATTCTTGTGGCGACTTCTGGTGATACTGGTGGAGCTGCTCTTGCTGGCTATGCTGATGTGCCGGGAACACGGTGTATTGTCTTTTTCCCAAAAGGAGGTGTGTCTCCATTACAGCAGGCACAAATGCAATGTGCACAGGGAAAGAATATTCTTACATTGGAGGTTTCTGGAGATTTTGACAATGCACAAGCTATTGTTAAAGAGATTTTTACAGACGAAGAGTATGCTCAGGAGCTTTCAGAAAAGTATAACATCTCACTTTCTTCTGCAAACTCAATAAATATTGGACGCTTGATACCTCAGACATTCTATACGTTTTATGCACATGCTCAGATGGTTCGTTCCGGTGAAATTTCCGGAGATGAAGAAGTTGATATCTGTGTGCCAACAGGAAATTTTGGGGACCTTTTTGCTGCATTTTTGGCAAAACAAATGGGTCTTCCTCTTGGACACCTAATCTGTGCCAGCAATCAGAATAATACTTCTGCTGAATTTATAGAAACAGGAATATTTGATATCCGAAATCGCTCTACTGAAAAAACAATTTCCCCAGCAATGGATATTCTCAAGGCGAGTAATTTAGAACGACTGCTCTTCTTCTCTTCTCATCAAGATAGCCAAAAAGTTTCTGCCTGGATGAAGCAGCTTCAAGACGAGGGGTATTTTCAGGTTGATTCTCATGTGTTACAAAAAATTCAAAAGGATTTTTCAGGGGAGTTTATTTCTGATGCCGAAACGGCAGAAGAAATAAGAAATACATTTTCACAGTACCAATATCTTCCTGATCCTCATACTGCTGTTGCTCTTTCAGCTTTAAGGAAACATCGACACCGAACGGGCTCTCAGAATAAGACTCTTGTTTATTCTACTGCACACTTTGGAAAGTTTGGAGAAGCAGTGTTTTCAGCACTTCATCCGAATAATCCTCTTCCCAAAACTGAAAAAGAGATCCTTCATTTCTTAGGAAAAGAAGCTCCTACCCCTTCGGTTCCAGATTATTTTTATGATATTTTCAATAAAGAGGTATGCCACCAGAAATATGTTCATGGTGACCTCGTGAATATGAAAAAAGCTATTATAGATTTTCTTCTCTAGTCTTTATTGCCAAGTGAAGGCTTTTTATGAGATACTAATGTGCAAGAGAGATACTCTGTAAAACTTATTACATAATGATCGAATGAGAAAGATTCTTTTATCGGCAATTATTTTTTTTACAATATCTTTCCCTGTTTATCATGCAGAAGCAGCAAATCTTATTGATTTTTCTTCGACCCCGACAATAGAGGATCAGAATTTATTTAAAACGATTACGGATTGGCGTAACCAAAAGAGCTATTTATTGGGGCTTACGATTGAATTGGAGCAGGCAGAAGAACGAGTTTTTCCAGAGGCGGAGGAGGTCAATCGATTAGGAGAAAAATTAAAGAATTTAAATAGTGAGCTGGCACAACTGGAGGCTGAAAAGGCTGATGCAGTAGTTATTGAGAAGAAGAAAAAGGAGATTGAAGATACTCGTTTTAAATTTGAAGAGCAGACACGTCTGTTTCATGATACTCTTGATCTTCATGAAAAACATAAACAGAAGATACAGGCTGAAATTGATTCGAGAACTATAGACATAGAAAAATTAGAGGCCCTTGCTAAAGAACAGGCTATAAATTTGGCTATTCGAATCGGACTCTTTTTTGGATTCCTTCTCTTAATTCTCTTTCTTCGATTCTTTACCGAGAAGATGATTCATCGGCTTTCTGGGCATATTCCTATTCCCCGAGAACGAGCATTGGTAAGAATCAATAAGGTTGTTTTTAATGCTATTATTGCCATTTCTTTAGTGGTGGCAATATTTTCACAATTTGTAAGTCTTATTCCATTGTTGGCGGTACTTGGAACAGCGATTGCTTTTGCTCTTCGCGATATTCTTGCTTCATTTATTGCTTGGTTCGTTATTGGAACAGAACAGGGGTATAAAATAGGAGACCTTATTGAGGTGACTGATACAGTAAATGATAAAATTCGTGGACGGGTTGTAGAAGTACACCCATTTTTAACGATTTTAAGACAGACTGGTCTTAGAGGTGATACTGGACAAGTCATTAGTTTTCCAAATAAGCTTATTTTTGATCATCATATTCGAAATTTTTCGAAGATGTATCGATTTACCTATATTATGATTGAATTTCTCTTGGAGAGAAATTCTGATGTCGAGATAGCACGAGAAGCCCTTTCAATTGCTATTCAAGAGGAAAATTCAAAAGATATTGAGGAAGCAAAGAAAAATCTTCCGAATCTTCAGACGAGATTCGGAATTACGGAGGAACAAATTGATCCACAGATTTTTATTGAACCTGACCCAAAAGGAATTATGCTTCGAGGAAAATATTTTTGTCGTCTTGAGAGTCGTCATATGAGTCGAACAAATATTACTACTAATTTTCTCAAGCGTATTCGAGAACATCCAAATGACATTAAGCTTCGGTTTGTTCAATGGGGAGAGTGATAATGTGTAAATATTTGATTTTTCCTCATTCATCGGTACTATCTATTCATATTTTTTAAGAAGTGGATTTTTCTGATTCTCTATTGGACCAAGAAGCACAACGGTTATTTATTCATCTAAAAAAATTCGAATATACTCTTGAAGATTGTAAGAAAATGGCAATGACAACTCTTGAGATACAATATCTCAAGAAAAAGAAAAACGTACTTATTCTCGCTCATTCTTATCAGACACCAGATATTTCTTTTGGAGTTGCCGATGAGCTTGGGGACTCATATGGACTTTCAATAGCTGCAAAGAATACAAATGCTGATATTATTCTCTTTTCATCGGTACTGTTTATGGGGGAAACGGCCAAAATTATTAATCCAAATAAAACAGTTCTCGTTCCTTCTCAAGCGGGGTGTAGTTTGGCTGACTCTATTACAGCAGAGGATGTACGAGCTCTTCGGAAAAAATACCCTAATGCCGGTGTTGTGGCTTATGTCAATACAACAGCTCAGGTGAAAGCAGAAGTGGATGCCTGTTGTACATCTTCAAATGCTCATAAAGTGGTAGAGGCAATGGAACAAGAACAAGTTATATTTTTGCCAGATCGACTGATGGGGGAGAACCTAAAAAAACATACCACAAAAGAAATTATTCTTTGGGATGGTGTTTGTATTGTACACGAAGAATTTTCAACGGCGGATGTCACTGCTGTGCGAAAAGAATTTCCGAAAGCGGAGATTCTGGCTCATCCAGAGTGTGATCCATCGGTTTTACAAAAATCGGATTTTGTCGGGAGCACGGAACAAATGTTACATCATCTTGATGAATCTGATTCTCAAGAATTTATGATGATTACTGAGTGTGGACTTACTGATCGTGCCCGTCAGGAACACCCAGAGAAGCAAATCGTTGGGACCTGCTTTTTGTGTCCATACATGAAGGAACTGACGCTCAAGAATATTCTCAAGGCTCTGAAAAATCCTTCCCCAAATCAGATAGTTAAAATCCCAGAAAATATTCGTGTGCGAGCAGAAAGAAGTCTTCATGAGATGTTTGCTCTCGAAAAAAAATATGAGAAGAAGTTTGGCAGTACAAATAATAAATGGAAAGAGAACTTCAGTTGAAGTTCTCTTTCTATATTCTTTCTTTAGTATTGATACTCTAGCTTTTTTTTGGTGGATGTTTTGCCGCAAACTCTGCTGTATTTTTGAGCATTTCTACGCATAGAACCGGATGTTTTCCAGCAGCCGTTTCATCAGAAAGCATGACATAATCTGCTCCCTGCCAAACGGCAGTTGCAATATCCGTTACTTCAGCACGATGTGGTCGATTTTCGGTTTTCATAGATCGAAGGAGTCCAGTGGCGACAATAGCAAAAGTATTTGGGATTTGTTTTATGTCACCTAAGAGTTTTCTCTGTACAACGGGGATATGATGAATAGGGATTTCAACTCCCAAATCACCACGAGCAATCATAATGCCGTCAGCTTCTCGAGCAATACTTTTGAAATTTCGAAGTCCTTCTTCATTTTCTATTTTTGCAGCAATTTCTACTCCTTCCCCAGAAAGTTCTCGAGCTTTTCGTATATCTTTTGATGTTCGAGCAAACGAAAGGGCAACCATATCAACTCCTGCTTCTTTTCCAAAAGCGAGTGCTTTTTCATCCTCTTTGGTAATAGTGGGGAGTTTTACTCGAATTCCGGGGAGGTTTATATGTCGCCTTGAACCCAGTTCTCCATCTGAAAGGATATTTACAACAATGCTGTTCTGGTGAATCGATGTGACCATTCCTGAAAATTGCCCATTGTCAAACATGATGATGTCATCAAGTTTTACTGATCGTGGCAATTCAAGATATGTGCAAAAAATCATCTGCTTATCAGGATTTTGTGCTTGCTCTTTATTGATGAGCGTAAGCCGATCCCCCTTTTTTAGGAGAATTGGTTTTTTGAAAATTCCGGTTCGTATTTCAGGCCCCTTTGTGTCGAGCATTATCTTCGTTTCTTTTTTGAGATTCCGAAGAGCTTGAATCTGTTTTTTATGCCAAGACAAATCGCCATGAGAAAAATTCAATCGAAAAATATCAACACCTGCATTTTGGAGTTCTTGGAGTATATTTTCTGAAGATGGTCCGACAGTAGCAATGATTTTAGAGGCTTTCATGAGAAAGAAAAAAGAAATTATTATTTATAATGTATCTGTTCTTTTATGTTTCGGAATAAATACTCCATTTTGAAGATAGAGTACTTCCGAGCATATGATACGGGATATCCTCTGCAAGAATCAATCCATCACGGGAAATATTAATAAACATTTTCTGTTTTGGGTCTACAAGTCCTGATATTGACCATTCTTTATAAAATGCGTCAGTAAAGGAAATCATGTTGCCTTTCATCTTCATGGGAATATCTTTGAATTTATTTGGAATGTCGGTTGAATCTCCCTTTATTCCTGATTGAGTGAAGAGCCCACGTAATTCTTTTCGCGCCTCTTCTTCTTCTGTGAATTCTTCGTATACTTCATGAACGATGTCTTCAAGATCTTCTAAGGAGTTACCTATAATTGATTTATCAATATTTAGGAATTGTAGATGGGAAATATTTTTTGTTTTTGTGTTCAACACAAAAGATATTGCATCAGATGTAAATGCATTTGGGTGTGCCTTTTTTATTAAAACTTCATTCTCTGAGAGCATAGAGATATCCGGAAGAGTTGTAGAGAACCCCTTGTTTGCGAGTTCTGCTAATGTAAGTCTCCTTGTGACATCTATGACAAGTGGATCAATTCCAGCAAGGGGGTCTTCTTCTGTAATTTGCCATGTTTCTTGTAATTGTTGTGTTACTTCTTCTAGTGTGGATGATTTTGTAAGTGCTCGTTCTTTGCGTATAGAGCGTACAGCATCATTGAGATCAGCGAGGAGGATTTCATCAGGAATCACCAGTTTTTCATTTCTGATTTCTATATTTCGAATAACTTTTTCTACTGGAAGGTATTCTGCCTGGAATATGGTTCCATCAGGCATTTTTGCTTCAGTAATTTCTACTGTTCGTGCTTTATCATCATCGTCTCCAAGCATAGATATAATAATAAGTTTTTCTTGAGAGAAATCTTCAAGGATTCTTTCTGTAAGACTCATATCGTCGTAAGGGTCAATCTCTTCGGGTTGTTGGACTGATTGTTCTTCCATAAAGAGTAACTGTGCTTCATGGATTTGTTTTATTTTATTTTCTGCCTCTATTTTTTTTGCAATGAGTCCTTGAAATTTTTCTTCTGACATGATTCCTTGTTCTCGATAGATATCATTTTTTGTCTGAAGGGTTTCTTGCTTATCCTTGAGTATTTGGTATGAGGCGAAGAGTTTTGCGTTTGGTTTTGTCTCCAGAAAAAGATTGTTTACTCCTAGAACTTCTTCTACTCGATTAAAATTTGATTTTTGAAGGAAGTTTTCGGCCGTTTCAAGATTTCGTTCAATAATTTCTAATCCTGTAATCATTTTTTTCTCTTCCTCATCTTCCCATTGGAGTGCGAGTTTATCTAAATTTGTGGCAGCACTAAAAATGGTGTGTGTGATTTGGTTCATATTTTTTCGCATGAGGTCTGCAATGATCTCTCGATATATTTCTAATAATTTTTTATTCTCTTTTGTTCGTTTTTCCGATTCCCAATTTTTAACTATCTCATTGGCTACTTCATCTGCAAGTGTTACCTCACGTTTTTTGAGAGAGTCTTCTAAGAGGGAAAGAAGGGTCTGTGCTATATGGATATCGATATCCCTCATTCCGTTTCTTTTTTTTGCCTCTGTAATAATGTGACTTATGTTTCGAATGACTCGTGTATCAGGTGGTGTTATATTTGCTAGATAGAGGGAGGAGTCTATGACATCATCGGGAGCCTCTTTCGTAGTGATGCCGTAAGCGTTATTAATAAATATATATTCGTCAATAAAGGCTGATTTTCGTTTCTCTTGCTCCTGCTGAAAATTATTCTGTATTTTTTTTGGGAAAAAGGTAAGGTGTTCTTTGAGTGATGTCATTATTCCATTGCCTTCGAGGTGAAGTTTTTTATGAGTTGTTGCTGATTCATATTGACTCGTAATAAGTCTATTATCAAAAAGAATATTTTCTTTGACCCATTGATTTTCTTCTGCTGATTTGAGATGGAGTTCTTTTTTTAACTTTGAGAAATGGAGATTTGGAAGTGTGGAAGGAATTCCCCCTATAGAGAATGTTATTTCTCTCTTTGGTGGCACTGCCATAAGAGTTTTTTCTGGATTCTTTAGGGACCAAATCTTCCCAAATAGAGGGTGTCTATACGCTGAAACGGTAATCTTATTGTTATCTCGAGAAAATTCTGCTGATGTTCCCCTCGGGTAGAAGGTAGCATTTTCATACCTGATTTCACTTCGTTCCTGTGAATATACCCATATATCTCCTGCTGTATGTGTAATAATCGGGAAAGGTTGTATTTGTTCAATTTTTATCTCCGCCCCTTCTTCCATGCGAATCATCGAAGAATCAAAAAAGGTTATTTCTGCCCTTCCTTCTCTGACCTTGATGCGTTCTCCTCCAAATATTGCTTGGGTATGAGAAACGAGAAAGGTTTCATTTGAGACAAGGGTTATGGCAGTTTTTTTATTGGATTTTATTGAATTTGGAAGGTGTCCCCACTGCATATCTTTTTTCTCTGATGCGGAATAAATAGTCAGGAAGATGAGAGAGATTCCAATGATAATAGATATGATGATGTGAATTATTCTTCGTAGGTTTCCACTTCCCTTATCGTCTGATCCTTGCATTGAAAATTCATTTTCAGGCTTATGATTAGCATTTTGGTTTTGTGAATCTTCAAGAATATTTTGCAGGGTTTGGAGAGTTTCTGTTTCATCTGATGATTCTCTTTCTTGTTTGTCTTCAAGTCCTAAAATTTGGTTCTCAGAAAGATTCCCTAATTTGGAAGCAATACTTGATTCTGATTGTGTAGCAATCTCATTGTTTTCTGTCTGTATTGAGATTCCTTCACTTTTAGCAGGGGAGTCCTCTGTCTGGGGTGACTGAGGGGTATTTGACAATATTTCTTTAGATTCATTTGGTACGGGCGAAAAATCGGGTTGAGTGTTTTTAGTCTTTATTCTTTCACTTGTATTTTTATTATTTGTATTATTCCCCCCTTTTGCCGAATTATTGGTTGAATATTCCATTGCTTTATATCTAATTATTTTACAATAAAAATACTATATAGTCAAATAATGAAGTCTTTTTTTGCAAAAAACAGTTTCCACTCTTGATGAATTACGGCAGACTTTGTGGCGATGTTTTGTGATCAGACGAATGTGACGGTTTCAGCAGGAAAAGGAGGAAACGGGCTCGTTTCTTTCCGAAGGGAACGATGTATTGCTAAGGGGGGTCCAGATGGGGGGAACGGGGGACGGGGTGCAGATGTTATTGTTCGTGCAGATGAAAATATCGACACTCTTATTGATCTCCATACAAAAAAAAAGTTTGCGGCCAAAAATGGAACACCGGGTGGACCGAAAAATCAAAACGGTGCTGCAGCGCAAGACCTTATAATTCATGTTCCGGTCGGAACACAGGTGTATCGTGCTGATACACATGAAATACTAGCAGATCTTCAATTGCATAATGATGAATGTATTGCCGCTGTTGGTGGAAGAGGAGGTTTTGGAAATGCACATTTTACTTCTAGTATTCGTCAAACTCCCCGATTTGCAGAGCTTGGTGAGCCAGGAGAGAGTTTTCATCTCCATTTGGAATTAAAACTTGTTGCTGATGTGGGAATAATCGGGCTTCCTAGTGCTGGAAAATCCACTTTTATTTCGTCTATAACATCTGCGCGACCCAAAGTTGGAGATTTTCCATTTACAACAATTGTCCCAAATCTTGGTGTTGCAAAACTGACGGGGTCACGATCACTTATTTTTTGTGACATGCCAGGACTTATTGAAGGCGCCAATAAGGGAAAAGGTCTCGGCCATCAGTTTTTACAGCATGTTTCCCGAAATAGGGTCCTTATCCATCTCATTGATATTACAGCCGATAATCCTGCTCAAAATTACAGTATTGTACGGAATGAATTAGAAAAATATAATCGAGATCTTCTTCGTAAACCAGAAGTTATTGTTCTTTCTAAAGCTGATGTTTTGGGGGGTGATGAAGAACTTTGCCAGATAATCCGTAAAGAATTTGCAATACAAGTTGGTTGTGATTTATCTCATGTTCATGTTATATCTTCTGTAGCAAAGAGGGGAGTCGACACCCTCCTTTCAAAAGTATATGAGATGGTTTACGCAGATAAATTGAATGATCGAAAGAAAAATCCTCAAAACATTCGTGAAAAAATTGTGTTTCAGCCACATTTTGTGAAAAATCCAAAGGCATATGAAATTATGAAGGATGAAGACGAAGGTTTTCGTGTTGTGGGGAAACGTATTGAGCAAATTGTGATTCAGACAGATTTTACAAATCATGAAGCTGTATTAAGAGTGCGTGATGTTCTTCGTAAAATGGGAATTGAATCAAAGCTAATGGAATTGGGGGCAAAAAAAGGAACACTCATTACCATTGGTAAAAAAGTTATTGATTTACAGCCAGATATCCTCCAGAAGAAACGAAAATAATTTTGGTGTATTCATATTCTGTTCATGAGACGATACAAAAAAATGAGAATCAGATGAATCAACAGACTCTTTTTGGTACAATGCAATTATGAAGCTTATTGTATTTCTTGGGAATCCTGGGAAGAAATATCAAAAAACTCGTCATAATACGGGCTGGCTCTGTGCGGATTTTTTACAAAAATCATGGGCTTTTCCTTCTTTTGTAGAGGAAAAAAAATTCTTTGGGGATCTTTCGGTGAAAATACAAGGAGGGGAGAAGATTTTTCTCCTGAAACCAAAGACATTCATGAATCTTTCTGGAAAGGCAGTATTAGCCGTAATGCAATTTTTTAAAATTCCTCTTGATGATGTTCTTATCATTTTTGATGATAAAGATCAGAAATTTGGAAATATACGATTTCGTAAAAATGGTGGAGCAGGTGGGCACAATGGTATCGATAATATCCTCTCTGTTCTGGGAACAGAGGATGTTGCCCGCATTAAAATTGGTATTGATTCATTAGAAAGAACTGAATATGGCATACCTACTGCAGATTTTGTTCTCTCTGAATTTTCTCAGAATCAATATACTAGACTTTTTCATGAGGTCTTTCTTCAGGTGGAGGAGAAGTGTCGAGACTGGATATCAAGTTAACGCTTGTTTTAGCACCTTTTTAGTTTCCTGTTATTATAAGATATATATTATGAGGATGACCAAAAAGAAAAGAGCTGCAGAAGTTCTTCGGCGTCTTGAGATACAGTTTCCTGATGCACATTGTGAGCTTAATTTTAACAATACGTTTGAATTGTTCGTAGCTGTTCAACTGTCAGCACAATGTACTGATGCACGGGTAAATATTACTACCCCTGCTCTTTTTCAAAGGGTACAGAATTGGAAAGATCTCGCAACGATTTCACAGAATGAACTTGAGCAACTTATTTATTCAACAGGATTCTATCGAAATAAGGCGAAGAACCTTCGGAGAGCAGCCAAAATGATACTGAACCAGTATTCTGGTGAACTTCCTGTTTCGATTCAGGAGATGGTGAAAATTCCTGGAGTGGCACGAAAAACAGCAAATGTTGTTTTGGAAACTGGTTTTGGGGTTGTTGAGGGGATAGTCGTTGATACCCATGTAAAAAGAATTTCTACACTTTTAGGGTTTACAAAAAATAGTATTCCAGAAAAAATTGAGAAGGATCTTATGAAGTTGTATCCGAAACAAGAATGGGGGAAGATTGGACATCTCTATGTTTGGCATGGTCGACGAACCTGTATTGCACGAAGACCTGATTGTCAGCATTGCGTATTGGCAGATATTTGTCCAAAGAGTTTTATTTCAGCACACCTTTAGTTTTTACCATTTTTTTTCAATGAGAGCTTCGATTGCAATTGGTGGAACAATTCGTTTTATTCTATTCTTTTTCTGATATATGAGTTTCCTGCTTTGAAAATATCTTTCCAGAGCTTCAGGAGCAATAAAAAAAGACATACAGTCACGAATAATACTTTTGTAGTTTTTCGCAAATTTTTCTGAATGAGAAAAATATTTTGAGAAATTTTTTGTTATGAGCACTCGTAGTCCATACAGAGAATTAGATTTTTCTTTCCTCGACCTAAAAATATTTTCCGGACCTTTATAATCTTGCCACATTAAAGCTTTTGGAATGAGAAGACATTTTTCTCCTACCCATCTGAGACGGTAACTAATATCGACATCATCTTTCTTTTGTAAGAGGCTATCGAAATATTCACCACCATGTTCAATTTTTTCAAGAGCAGATCTTCGAAAGATTATTCCAGCATTTGAACCGCCAAATACTTCTTGGATTTTATTGTATATTTCTTTGTCTCTTTTCCCATATCCTCTGTGAAAAAAATCTTGTCCCCTCGCCATACCAATTCCAAGAGAACCAATAATATTCGTCATTTTTTTTCTTCTGAAATTCCATTTTTTAACTTTTGGAGTTCCAAATCCATATTCTGGATTTTGCTCCATAACTGTTACCAGTTCTTGCAAAAAATGAGGAGAATAAATCGAATTTTGACTAAGGCATACATAATATTTACCTGTCATTTTTTCTATAATTTTGTTGTGTCCTCCTGAATGATATGAGTTGAATGCTTTTTCTATAATCACATTTTTTCTTCTCATTTTCTCTTCAAACCTGGCATTTAAGTATTCTGAAATTTCAAATCTTTTGGATTGGTCTCGAATATAAAATTCTATTTCCCCATCAAATTTTTGTTCAAGAAGCGTACCAATTGAATACTCAAGGTGTCCGAGATTCCTTGTAAGAACGAGTCCAATAGTAATTTTAGGCAAATTCATAGAAACTTTTTTCGGAGTGGAAAATGTTTAATTATATTATTATACAATATTATCAATATATAATAAAGTAAAAAATATTTTGCGATTCTTTTGAAAATACGAAATCATATACTTCATGAATGATGTTTTTCACATTACTGGAAACAAAAAACTCACTGGAGAAGTTCAAATCTCTGGCTCGAAAAATGCAGCTCTTCCTATTCTTGCTGCATCTCTTGGTATTGGTGGAGTTTCTCACATAGAAAATGTACCAAATATTTCAGATGTTCAAAGATTTTTTTCTTTGATAGAAGGCTTCGGAGGAAAAATTCAAAGAAATGGAAAAAACGTACAAATAGATACATCAGAAATCTTCTTTTCTGGTGAGATTGTTCACCCGGATGTTCAAGTGATGAGAGCAAGTATTCTTTTTCTCGCTCCACTTCTTTCTCGGTTTGGAGAGGTGAAAATGCCTTTTCCGGGAGGTTGTGTTCTCGGAAAACGCTCTGCTGATGCCCATCTTCGAGCATTTGTTTCGCTTGGTGCAGAGGTAGTAGACTCTCAGGATTATCTCCATCTTCGTTTACCAAAAGGAGTATTTACTCCAGGGACAATTGTGTTGCCGGAAATTTCTGTAACAGCGACTGAGAATGCCATTGTTGCTGCCTCATTTACGGATGGTATTACTGATATTCGTCTTGCTGCTGCAGAGCCACATGTTCAGAATTTATGTGAGTTCCTTGAGTCTGCAGGGGTGATTGTTGAGGGGAAGGGGACTCATTTTTTACGTATTCATGGAGTTTCTTCTGCTACAAGAGCTAAAGGAGTGGTCGTTCCTGACTATCTTGAGGCTGGAACATTTCTCCTTGCAGGAATATTAACTGATTCCGAAATTTCTATTGAGAATATTATTCCCTCACATCTCGATTCTTTTCTTGAGAAACTGTGTGAAATAGGTGCTCATATTGTGATTGATGAAAAAAATCTTTCTGTACGTACTCTGCAAAGGAAAGGAGATTTTTTGGCCACCACTATTCAAACAGGTGTCTTTCCGAAGTTTCCAACAGATCTCCATCCTCAATTTGGAGTTCTTATGACACAGTGTGTTGGCACATCACGAATTTTTGAGACACTCTTTGAAAGAAAATTTGCATATCTTTTGGAACTAGAAAAGCTTGGAGCTGATGTAAATATTCTTAATCCGCATGAATTTCTTATTCATGGGCCAAAGAAATTGTCTGGTGCTCCAGTTGCTAGTCAAGATATTAGAGCAGGTGCCGCTATTCTTTTGGCAGCCCTAATAGCAGAAGGAGAAACGGAAATATCAAATATTCATTACATAGATCGCGGGTATGAAGGATTGGAGCAAAAATTACATAGTTTAGGGGCTGACATTTTTCGTGAGAAGCGTTAAGATAAGACACGATTTTTTTATTTCATGAAAGTACAGCTTACAGAGGGCTCTCCGGTTTTATCAGTAAAAGCAGTTCAAGTAACTGTTCTCTTGGGAAAAAAAGTACTTATTCAGTCTCAGTCATCACAAGAAATAGATTGGCCAGGTGAATATGAAGTCTCAGGGGTAACAGTACGGTCTTTTGCAGTAAAAAATAATCTTGCATTTTTACTTGCACTCGATGGTGTGCGAATCTTTTTTCCTCCACAGAATAGTCTTGAATCTGCTGAGGAAGAACTAAAAAAGATTGGCAATATTGAAGTTGTATATGTGGCGGGAGATTCTTCTTCATGGTCTGCAAAGGACTGGAAAAAATTTTTAGAAGAAGTTGACTGCCCCCTTGTTCTCTTTGGGGAAGGAGGAGAAAAAACAAAAGCTATTCAAAAGGAAATGAGTATTTCTGATATTGAGGGTAATAGTGAAATTACTATTTCTTATAATTCTCTTCCTTCTGATAAAACAAAATATGTTTCACTCGTTTCATAGATAGGGGGAAGGAGTATTGATATGGGCCCATCTTCTTGAGTATTTTGTATTTTCGTTTTACTGGTTTGCATACCCCTGTAGTTCAATGGATAGAATAAGGTCCTCCTAAGACTTAGATCCAGGTTCGACTCCCGGCAGGGGTACCATTGTTTCCTCAATCTTTACACAACTGGATAGAAATTTGTATTGAAGGATGAATCTTGATGTGGAAGATAGATTTTATCTTTGTTTTTTTATTCTTTTTCGTTGAAAACCTCTTCTGTTACATTGCGACATACAGAATACGAGAATCCTTTTGTCATAAGATGGCGATATATTCTTTCTTTCTTTTTTTGAAGAGGCATTGTATTTACCAAGGAAAGAAATTTTTTTTTTGCAAAGGATTTTGCAATGACATCTTCGTTAATTTCTTTTTTTTGCAAAACATCTTCTATAATTTCAGATAATACCCCTTTTTTTTTGAGGATATTTCTTAGCATAGAAATGCTCTTTGGTGAAATTGTTTGCTGATAATCAACATAGGCTTGTGCATATTCTCTGTCGTTGAGAATTTTATGTGTTTGAAAATAGAGTAATACTTCTTTAATTTTCTTCTTTTCTTTTGGAAATTTTCTTTGAAGTTTTTCTTGTAACTCATGAATAGAATGCATTCGAGATGCAAGAAGTCGTTCCGCTGAGTGAAATATACTTTTGTTTTCATTCATATTTTTAGTATATCATATCTCTTTTTTGTTCAAAAAATTTGCACGGTAAATATATACTTTTTTTTTCGTATAATTTTCCACTCTCTCTTTTGATATGAACAGCTATTCATCAGTATATTAATGAATACAAATATTGTACTATTCCTCTCTTTTTTCTTTTGAAAAGAGAAAAAGATTTGTACGGATAATTTTCACTTCTTATAATAGAGATTGCTTCGATTTTGTTTTGGGGCAAAAGCAGCGGAAGAGACTTTCTGAGGCTGCATATAAAGAACAATATTTTTACTCAAATATGGCTCGAGAGATTGTCATCACCGGTATTGATGTCGGAAATCAAAAAATTAGAACGATTGTGGCAGTACTAGAACCTGATAAAAAAGAACCCCATATTATCGGAGTTGGTATATCTCCTTCATTTGGTCTTCGAAAAGGGGTTGTTGTTGATGCAGAGGAGCTTTCTTCAAATATATCAGCAAGCCTTGAAGATGCAGAGAGAATGAGCGGGATACCAGTAAGCCATGCCTTTGTTGGAATAAGTGGGACTCATGTCGAGTTTACTGCTTCAAAAGGAGTGGTTGCAATAGGAGGTAAAGAGATTTCAGAAGAAGATGTAGAACGCGTAAGGGAGGCAGCTGAGGCAGTGTCACTTCCTCAGAATAGATATAGACTTCGCACAATGCCTAGAGGTTATGCAGTAGACAGTCAAGATGGGATCAAGAATCCTGTCGGTCTTACCGGGATTCGACTTGAAATAGATGCTCATATTATTTCTGGTCAAAAGCAAATTGTTGAAAATATAGAACGAGCAGTTCAACAGTCAGGTGTAGATGTGGATGATCTTGTTCCTGGGTTCTTGGCTGCTAGTGAGTCAGTTCTTTCTCGTCGACAAAAAGAACTCGGTGTTGTCATGATAGATATTGGTGCGGATTGTACAAACATAGTAGTCTTTGAAGAGGGAGTCATTCTTCATTCGGCGGTTATTCCGGTGGGAGGCGGAAGTGTCACGAATGATATTGCTATTGGACTTCGAACGTCTATTGATACAGCAGAAAAAATTAAAATTGAATATGGTACTACTATGCCTGATGAAGTGAGAGATGCTGAAACAATAGATCTTTCTCTTCTTTCTAAAATCGATACGCAGAAGGTATCAAAAAAGCATCTCGCTGAAATTATTCAGGCACGGTATCATGAAATTTTTGTCATGGTGAAGGATGAACTGAAAAGTATTGGTCGTGATGGTATGCTCCCAGCAGGAGTGATTCTTACTGGAGCAGCTGTAAAAATGTCGGGTGCACTTGATATCGCACGAGATATTTTAGGACTTCCCGTTCAAATTGGATTTCCTCAAGGAGTTACGGGTGTTGTGGATAAAGTTGATGACCCCGCTTTTGCGACCGCTACTGGTCTCGCCCTTTGGGGGGTTAAGCATGAGCCTATTCACTATGGATTAAAGATGCCCAATATTGGAAAAACATTCACATCTGTTGGCGGTCTTTTCAAAAAACTCCTCCCATAATTATGAACGTCATTCATTTTGAAACATCGGCAGATATTGAGAAAAAGTTTGAGGAAATTGATGTTGACCCTCATGCGAGAGACATCATGCTCGAAAAATTTCAGTTTTATGTTCTCGAAATTTGTGATGTAAAGACTGTTGAGGCGAATATTCTGAAGCAGGAAATGCTTATTCTTGGTGGAGAAGCTGCGGTAAATCGCCATTCAATTTCTTGCTCTGTTCCAACGACAACTGTACTGCTTTCCGGAACCAAAAAAATATTTCGCAATCTTTACCAGAGGATTCAATCACAGGTGGGGGATTTACCAAAATATGCTGATAATATCAAAGAACTCTTGTTCTCTTGATTATCTTTTGAAATGAATTTTTTCTTTTTTACCCTTATGTCCGACGCAAATTTAAAATCAATTTTTTCAGGCTCCTCTTCTTCATCAGCAAAGAAAAAGTCTACTGTTAGTGAGGTCACTCCTGATCTTTCTCCAAATGCTGTTATACGAGTTATTGGTGTTGGTGGTGCTGGAAATAATGCTGTAAATCGAATGATTGATGCACGTATTCAGGGGGTTGATTTTGTTCAACTCAATACAGATGCTCAAGCACTCTTTCATTGTAATGCTTCAAATAAGATTAATATTGGAAAAGGTATCACAAAAGGACTCGGAGCTGGAGCTGACCCTGAAATCGGAAAAAAATCAGCTGAGGAATCCCTTGAGGAAATACGAGATATGATTGAAGGAGCTGATATGATATTTATTACCTGTGGTCTTGGGGGAGGAACTGGTACTGGGGCAGCACCTGTTGTTGCTGACCTTGCACGAGAGATGGGAATACTAACGATAGGTATTGTGACAAGACCTTTCTCTTTTGAGGGGTCACAGCGACGTCAGAAGGCTCTTGATGGACTCAAAGAGCTTGAAGAGAAGGTCGACACACTCATTACCATACCAAATGATAAAATCCTTTCTATTATTGATAAGAAAACTCCTGTTATGGATGCTTTTGTTATTGTAGATGATGTTCTTCGTCAGGGTATTCAAGGTATCTCTGATTTGATTACTACTCATGGACTTATCAATGTGGACTTTGCTGACGTTAAATCTATTATGCAGAATGCTGGTTCTGCTCTTATGGGTATTGGGTTTGGAAGTGGAGAAAATCGAGCTGCAGAAGCCGCTCGAACGGCCATTGATTCGCCTCTTCTGGAATTGGCTATTGATGGTGCAAAGGGGATACTCTTTAATATTACAGGGGGACATGATCTTTCTATGTTTGAAGTCGATGAGGCAGCGAGAATTATTACAGAGGCTGCTGATCCAGATGCAAATATCATTTTCGGGTCAGTTATTAGTGAGGCTTTTACTGGAGAAGTCAAAGTAACGGTCATTGCTACTGGTTTTGAGAAATCAACAGCGGAGGCGGAAAAAGATACATCTGCTGTTCGACGTCTTGGACGTCCTAATCTTTTAGGGGGTACAACCGGACAACCCCAGTCTTCTCCTATAGGGAAGCCATTATCATCAAAAAAAGAGGAGGACCTTGAGGTTCCTGCTTTTATGCGAAAATCTCTCAGTAAGTAGTTGAGTATAGATTTTTCAATAATGACATAAAGGATTGAAGAGAAAATCTTCAATCCTTTTTTATATTCGGATTTTCCAGAAGTTTGAAAAATAGGCTTTCTTTCTCCGAGTATTTACATGACAATACCGCTACGCTTTCTTAGTAGTTTTTTTATGAAACAACACGAAGAGCTTTTAGAGATACGTCGAAAAACGCTTCATCTTATCATTGGTGTTTGTTTGGCTGGGACTCTTTGGATGGGTTTTATTGATGCTCTTCTTCTTCTTTCTCTCACATTATTTTTATTGGGTTTTTTTTTGGTTGTGCGCGAATTTCATGTACAGTCACCTGTTCTCTATCGCATTTTACGTTTGTTTGAGAGAGAGAAACATATTCATGCTTTTCCTGGAAAATCAGCTATTTGTTTTCTTTTCGGCTGTACCATTTCAGCCCTTCTCTTTCCTCGTGATATTGCTGTTGCCAGTATTCTTATACTCGCATTTGGTGATGCACTTGGAAACCTTATTGGTCACCATTTTGGAAAAATAAAAACACCATTTCATCCGAAGAAAAAAATTGAAGGCCCAATAGTCGCTACGTTTATATCTGCTTTTGCTGCTAGTTTTTTTGTTCCATTTTTTCCGGCACTTATTGCAAGTGCAGGAGCATTAACACTCGAAATTCCTGAATGGAGAATATTTGGTGTGCATATAGATGATAATGTAATAATTCCTCTTACATCAGGATTTATACTCCTCTTGCTTGTTTGGTAACCCTATTGCGTTACTTGTTCTGCTTCATTTTCTGATTCTTTTGATTCTATATTATATTCTGATTTTAGATTTTCAAGTGATTCACCTTGAAGATATTTAACAGCAAAATCCATTTGGGGATCGATATCATTTTCAATATCTTCCAGTGATCTTTTCAGAAGAATGTCAGGAGTGATACCAACTTTATTAATACTTCGTCCATTTGGTGTCAGCCATCTTGCAATAGTGATTCTCAGGTGTGATCCATCATGCATGGGAATAACCTCTTGTACTGTCCCTTTTCCAAAACTTTGATCTCCAACAACTATCCCTCGCTTTAGGTCTTGAATGGCACCAGCGACTATTTCACTTGCTGATGCAGATCCTCGGTTTTGTAAAACAACGAGAGGTAAGTCAGTTTTTACATTGCCCGATGTATACATTTTTTTGGTATCTGGAGGTCTTCCTTTTTGAATTACTACTATTCCTGTCTTTTTAAATGCAGAGACTACTTCTATTGCGGTATCAAGATATCCGCCAGAATTGTATCGAAGATCTAATATAATACCTTGTGCATCTTTTGTCGATACTTCTGAGAGAGCTTTTTTGAATTCTTGTTCTGTGTTTGTGCCAAATTGACTGACTTCAATAATAGCAATAGGCCCCTCCCATTTGAGTTCTACTGTTTCAACTCGAATCTTATCACGTTTAATTTTTATTTCTTTTTCTTCTCCTGTGCTTGTTCGAAATACAAGAATGTTTACCGTGCTTCCTTTTTTTCCACGAATCTTCTTTACGACATTTAAAAAGTCTTCACCTGAAGCTGGTTCTCCATCTACTTTTAATATAATGTCTTCTGGGAGCAGTCCTGCTTTTTCTGCTGGGGAGTCACGGAGGGGGGATACGACAATAATTGCACCTTGCTTGACGGTCAGTTCGGCTCCGATTCCTTCGAGGTCACCATCAAGTTCATGTTCAAAATCCTCACTTTCTTCGGGAGACATAAATTCTGAATAGGGATCATTAAGGGACCAAATAAGGCCACGAACAATTCCATATTTCATCTTTTCTGGATCTATTTGAGAAGGGTCAACAAATTTCTCCTTAATAATACTTATCGCATCTCTCATGAGAGACACATCAATAGAGTCAATATCAGCATCAGGAATAATAGTGGCGTCTGTATCAATAAATTCAGTTGGGGGTGGACCCTGTTCATCTACTTTTGACTCGGCGATTACCCATCCGAGTGAAAAGGCAAAAATGGGGAGTAGTACAAAAGATATAAAAGAGATTGGACCACCGCCATGGTACCCACCTTGTGAATCAGTTGAAAATTTCATAGTGTTTCTTCAAAAATCTCTATTTCTTTAAAATTTTGCGTTTTTCCTTTAGAAATGTCCAGTAATACCCCTCGAAATACTGATGGTCCGAGCGCAGGTTCAAACTTTTTTCTCCCCGTTGGAGAGAGAAAATTTTCGATTCCTGATTCAAGTTTGAGTCCGATAATAGATTCGACAGGTCCAGTCATGCCAATATCTGTTTGAAAATATGTACCTCCTTTCCATATCTTTCCATCTGCTGTAGGTATATGTGTGTGAGTACCGATAAGTGCTGTTATTTTTTTTCGAAAGTGATGAAAGAATGCTGCCTTTTCACTTGTTGTCTCAGCATGAAAATCTACAAATATTCCTTCCAAATCTTCATGCTCCCATTGGTGAAGAATTTTTTCCATGGTTCGAAAAGGACATAAAGCTGGGATTTTCATAAATACTCTCCCGAGTAGATTTACAATGCCAAGTTTTTCTCCTTTTCTTTTTATAATACGTGAACCAATACCAGGAGCCCCATCTTCTAGATTTACTGGTCTGATTATATTATGACGATTGTGATCATATAATTTTGCATTTTGGAAACTGTGATTTCCTCCAGTAAAAAAATCAACCCCATAAGACTCCATTTCTTTGAGTGTTTTTTCTGTGGTAGACATACCACCTGCAAGATTTTCTGCGTTTTGTATCACAAAAAGGGGTTCATGCTTTTTTTTTAAATTCGGCAGAACGGTTGATATAATTCTTCGACCGGCTCTGCCGACAGTATCTCCGATAAAGAGAATTTTCATGCTTATGACGCTATTTCTGCAGTATTGATAGGGATTCCAGGGCCCATGGAAGGAGTAATAGTAATAGAGTTGATATATGTTCCCTTTATTCCTGATGGTTTATGATCGATAACTGCTTTCAAAAATGCATCTGCATTTTTGAAAAGATCTCCTTCAGAAAAAGATGCCTTTCCAAGAACTGAATGTATAATTCCATTTTTATCTGTTTTAAACTCAATTTTTCCTTTTTTTAATTCGGAAATTGCTGTTGCGATATCTGGTGTCACGGTTCCTGCTTTTGGTGAAGGCATAAGCCCTTTTGGTCCGAGTACTCGGGCAATTTTTGCAAGAGATTTCATCATATTTGGTGTAGCAACAGCAACATCAAAATTTATTTCTCCTTTTCCAACGGTCTCTATGAGATCCTCGCCACCAATGATATCAGCTCCGGCTTTTTTTGCAGCTTTTGCATCACTTTCATCACAGAATGCAGCAATTTTTACTGTTTTCCCTGTCCCAGCTGGAAGGGTGATCGTTGCACGGACCACTTGGTCAGCATGTTTTACATTTGCGCCTGTTGCAATATGAATTTCAATTGTTGAATCAAAAGAAGTCTTCGAAATCTTTTTTACAAGACCACATGCTTCTTGAAGAGTGTATTTTTTTTCTGCTGTGATGAGTTCTGCAGCAGAACGATATTTTTTGCCATGTTTGGACATAAAAGTGATGAGAAAGAAAAGTGGTGCAAACCCCCTCATTTTTTCTGTCTGGAGGGTGATGTTTTATCATCTGTAACCAAGTCAGAAGTTCCTAAGAGGTCCCACGTAGTAATGATTTTGACGTTCTTTTTTATTGAGGTCAAGGAGAATAGTTGCAAAGGGACAAGGCTCCAAGGATGCGGAGCCCCAAAGGTGCAAAGCTTCAAAGATGCAAAGGTATAGGGTTATAAAGTTGCAAACAGAATTTTTATCATTTTAGAAATATAGTTTTCAGTTGAAAAATTTCTGGAGTTCTTTTTAGCATTTTTTCCCATTTGGAGACGAATTCCGGGATTATTTAGGAGGTATCTCATCTTATCCTTTGCATCTGCAAGATCTCCCGGTTTAAAAAGGAGTCCGGTTTTTTGATGTATGACAACCTCGGGGATACCTCCAATATCTGGAGCGAGTGAAGGGATTGTAAATTCAGCTGCCTCTATAAAAGTTATTCCAAAGGTCTCATACTTTGAACAACTACAAAAAACATCGAGTGATGCATAAAAATTTGAAAGATGAGTTCCTGAGAGATGACCAAGAAGAGTGATATTTTGAAGCGCTTTTTTTTCAATGGAGTGGCGCATTTTTTTTTCTTCAGGTCCTTCTCCAGCAATAAGAAAAGTATGCAGAGGAAAATATTCTGCCAATTCTATAAAACATGACATATTTTTTTCTGGAGCTAATCTTCCGGCACTGCCTATGGTGAGTTTTTGAGATTTTATCTTCCTTTTTGTCGGCTTTGGAAGGTGGGGAGTGGCATTTGGAATAACAGAGATATTGTCACTATGAGAAAGAAGTGTGAGCTCTTTTTTCATCTTGTTACTGGGAACGATTATCTGAACAAAACGACTCCATATTTTCCATAAAAAAAGGAGTGGATTTTTAAAAAACCATTTTCCCAGTGGTGCATGGTGTGCCCAAGTCACCTTGTATCCAAAGAGTTTGGCAAGAGGGGTGAGAAAGCATTTTTCAAAAAAGCTGAGCATAAGAATACTTTTATACCCTTGAATACGTAAAAAGAGTAATACGAAAAATCCCTGTATACAGAGAAAGGGGGCGGTAAGAGGGAGAAGAAGAAGAGACTGTATCGAAGTCGGATCTGGCAGAAATACTGCTCGAATCGAAGGAATGTTTTGTTTGTGTGAGAGGTTCAAAAAATGTTTACAGCTACTCCAAATACTTACTTCATATTTCATCTTTTTTAACTCTTCTATCAGTATTTTGTGGATTTCTTCTTCACCACCCCACCCAGATTCTAGAGGAAATCTGACAATACAAAGTTTTTGCCTTTTTGTGCCCTTTTTTTTATCCATATATCATCGGAAATGTTACCAAAGTACGATTTTTTAAGAAATTGACTAAATAGTTAAAATAGTTTAAAATAATTTATTAAACATAAATATGAAAGTAAACGTTCTTGCTCAAAAAATTGGATTTGGATTTCTCTTTTTCTGTATCCTTACCTCAAGTTCATTTGCCCTTAGGCTTACTGATCTTTCAGATGGAAAAACAGAGGATCAGCTCAAGGGGTTAGTAGAGGAGACCGTTGTTGATCCTGCTGCTACTCGAGGCCTTGTTACAGATATTAGAGAGCCTGTTATTGAGGCTATTACCATACAAAATAATAAAGAAACAGATGGTGCTTCTCTTGCACTTCATGGCAAAGAGCTTCTCCCTACAAACGGACGTGTGACTGTCTCTTTTGTGACTTTAAATGGACAGGGGAGTGTCTCAGCTTTTTCCTATTCGTCAAAATCTCTTTTGTTATTCCCTCTTCCAAAAAATGTGATTTCGGGTGATGTAGTTGTTTCTGCAACAGGAGAGAATCAGCAGACCAAAAAAAGTAAGCCATTTTATTTTGAATACCACCCCCCTGAAATTCTTTTTGTTACGGGCAAGGATGGTTTTGGGCCAGGAAAAACAATACAGGTCTGGGGAAATTATTTTGACGGTGTGTATTTTCGAGATGGTGGAAAATCCAAAATGGCAGAAATGAGGAGCGGAGTACTGAAGGGAGGCGATGATGTTTCTGTAAAAGGAAATCTTTCGATGGTGGAGCTTACTCTTCCTATCAAGAATTATAATAAGAAGTTTTGGATTGAACGAAATTGTGATGCAAAGGGGGAAAATTGCCTAAAAAGTAATGAAATTGATTTCTCGAGTATGATTCATCCTCTTATTACAGAACTCCAAATAGATTATCAAAACTGGGAAGGGACTCTATATGGAGAAAATTTTCCTGAAGATGAATCTGTCGTTTCGCTTACATTTGGAGATAAGAGGCCTTCATTGTCTTCTTATTCTTCGAAAGAAAATAAACTTACCTTTCCTCTTCCTTGTCCTCTTCCGGGAAGGGCTGTTGTAAGACTGAATTATAAAACGATAAAAAGTAATCCACTTCTTTTTGTTGTAGAAGATGCTCCAGTAATATTGAGTTCAAGTGTTGCTCCATCAGAAAATATAGGAACTATGCACTATGAAGTTTCTGTAAACGAAAGGCTTGATATTCCAAAACAATCACAATGTACCAAGGACAGAACTATTTTTGTGGGTGGGAGAGAGTATGCTCTTCGCAAATATGGCGGAAAATATCTCAGTGGAGATGTGTCTGAATCAGCTATTCCTGCTTCTGCGAATATGTCTGTTGTTTTTCAGGGTATTGAGTCAAATATTATTCCGTTTGAGAAGAAGAAATTTACTCGAACACCGCATATTTATCGTATTGAAAGTAAGTATGGTTTTCGGCCAGGTGCTCCATTTCAGATATTTGGAAGAAATTTTGGGAATTCATATAAGTCTTGCGATTCAGGTGTGGGAACTATTAATGGGCCGGCTGTATATTCTGAAGACAGATATAAAGTCCGTATTGGAACAGATTCTAATGGTGATCCCATCTATGATCAACGCTGTGACAGAATCCCGCCAACGGTAAAGCCAGAACGAATTGATGCACAATTCGCTTCTCTTGCTTATGGTGAACGAACAGGGGTCTCAGATTCTTCTCTTTCCTTTTCAATATCAGGAGTAACGAGCAATTCCTTAAAAATTCATTTTGGTGACAAGTCAGAAAAGATTGTTCAGGCTGCTCCAGAGATTTCAGCTATTGAGTATCCAGAGGGGCATCTGCCAGGCGATCATATTATTCTTCGAGGAAATGAATTTGGGAAAGGGGCAAAACACAATGTGGTATCTTTTGGGAATAAAAAAGTGTTGCCGGTCGGGTCAAACAATCGAGGAACGGAATTGACAGTGAAAATTCCTAAAGGAGCTAAGAGTGGAAGTATAACTGTCTTTCGAAAAACTCCTCATCCCCAAACATCTTCTCCTTATGAGGTCATTATTTCGCCACATCCAGAGAAAAAAGCTATTTTCTCTTTTGCTGAAAAGGATGATGCCATTGTGGAATTAGAGGATGCAGAAAAGCCTTTTTCATTTCCTGCTATTAAGTATGTGAATTCCATTGGAGATTTACAGGTGAACAATTTTCGTTTGGAGATTAAATGGGTTGATGGAGATCCAGAAGATATTCACGCATTGAAAAATGCAAAAATACCTCCTTTTGGTGTTTTTACTTTAAAACGGAATGGAGAAGCTGTTTCTGAGCAGGAAGTAGCGCACTACTCTGGAAAAAATATTACTTTAAATTTTCCCCCTTTTGTAATTCCTTTGACACAAGGTGAATCAGATTCTCTTACTGTGGAAACGACACTTCTCCCTTTTGCTACAAAAGGATCAAAATTTCAGATGATATTTTCACCTCAGAAAAAGAGAGATCTCACACTCTTGAATATTGATTCGAATACAGGAATTTATGCACAACCAAAAGAGAGTATTTCTTCCGCCTCTTTTACTATACATACAAATGCCTTCTCTACATGTATTGATGTGGATACAGGAGGCACTCATTGTCGAGAATATGATGAGCGCATTAAGCAAAATCAAACATATTCCCAGTCAAAAAAAACATCGAAGACATCACGTACTGTGGAGAAGACATTGTCACGTCGAGAAAAAGTTGAGCAAATTTTGGCACGACAACAAAAAGAGAAAGAGCGTCGTGTTCGTGAGATTTTTCATGAAAAAGAAAAAACAGAAGAAACACGAATAAAAAAAGTCATTGAGAATAAAAGTGAAAAACTTCTTACTCTTGCCGAGAGGATGACACAGAAATATGGGAAAGAAAAAGGGAATCAAATCCTCTCCATACTTCAGAAACAACATTCTCTCTCTCAAAATCGAATGAAAGGTTCTCCATCTTATATCAGGGAACAGAATGCAATTCAGAAGGCGAAAGATGAGGAAAAGAAAATTCGTCAAAAGATTGTTCAAAAAACAGAGAAACTGTATTCTCGGTTGCGAAATTATCGAAGAGATTCGGACAGAGATGGGCTTACAGATGCTGAAGAGCTTCTGATGGGAACAGATCCAGATCGGACTGATACTGATAGAGATGGGTATTCAGATTTTATTGAGGTTGAATTTGGAATTTCTCCATTGGAAAAAAATCCAAAAAAAATTTTTAGCGATATAAGTTCTGCTGGAACAGCCGCTAGTGAGATATCACGACTCTATTTTCTCGGAATCCTTGACGGATTTTCGGATGGTACATTTCGTCCAAATGATTCTGTGACTCGTTCTGCTTTTGTCGTTTTTGTTTCTCGTATCTTTTCTAATCCAGATACTTCAAGAGTTCCTTCTGATGTTTATCAAGACGTCACACGGAATGATTGGTTTGCCTCAGATTTGATTGCTGCTGAAAAATCAGGGATAGACATAGATATACAGAATAATTCCTTTCGACCATATCAACCTATTACTCGTCAGGTCGCTTGTGAAATGATTTCCCCCTTCCTTTCTGGAAAAGTAAAAGACGAGTTGGTGTATGAAGATGTTGACCCAAAGTACAAAGAATCTATGCGGCTTTGTCTCTCAAAAAAAATTCTGCACACTAGAGAAAATGAAGAAGGAGAGATGATATCTGGAGGAAGAGAGGATTTGACTCGAGCAGAGATGGCAGTGCTTCTCTATCGGACAATTTTTGCTCGATAGATCTGAAATTTGCCTCAGAAAAAAAGTAGAGACATTTTTTGATTTTCAAGGAAGAAGTGTGTAAACTCTCTTCGTGCCAAAGCTTGTATTTGTTACTGGAGGCGTTTGTAGTTCCTTGGGAAAGGGGATTGCTTCAGCTTCGATTGCAAAAATATTAAAATCATCTGGGTTTCGGGTTTCGATTCAAAAACTAGATCCATACCTAAACGTCGATCCTGGCACGATGTCTCCATTTCAACATGGAGAAGTCTTTGTGACAAATGATGGTGCAGAGACTGATCTTGATCTCGGTCACTATGAGCGGTTTATTGATGAGTTTCTCACAAAGTATTCGAGTGTTTCTACGGGAAAAATTTATCAGGAGGTTCTCAAAAAAGAACGGAAAGGAGAGTATTTAGGAGGAACGATTCAAGTAGTCCCTCATATTGTTGATGAGATTAAATCGCGAATAGACCTTGCTGCTGCGTCTACACATGCAGAAATATTAGTAGTAGAAATCGGCGGGACCGTTGGAGACATTGAGGGAGAGCCTTTTTTAGAGGCCATTCGTCAAGTGCGACAAGAGAGAGGAACAGAAAATGCTGTATCAGTGCATCTGACACTTCTCCCTTATTTAGCAGGTTCAAAAGAACTAAAAACGAAACCAACTCAACTTTCTGTTCGTGAGATTCGGAGGGCTGGAATACAGCCAGAAATCATTATTGCTCGTGCTGATCAAGAGATTCCAGAGGAACTCCTGAAGAAAATAGCAAAATTTTGTAATACACGTGAGGATGCTGTTTTTGCAGCTCCAACTGTATCGAGTATTTATGAAGTTCCCCTTATTCTCGAGAACCAAAGTCTTTCTCAAATATTGGAAAGAGAGTTGCAACTTCCAAAAGTTCGCCCAGAAATGGCGAATTGGAAGAAAACTGTCAAAAATATCCATACTTCAAATGAGACCATAGAAATCGGGATGGCAGGAAAATATACAGGATTAGAAGATGCGTATCTTTCTGTCATTGAATCTATAAAATTTGCCGCTAATTCTGTGGGAAAAAAAGCAAAAATCATTTGGATCGATACTGAGAAACTTGAAAGGGGAGTACAAAAGGAATTAAAAAAATTAGAAGAAGTTGCTGGAGTGGTTGTACCTGGAGGATTTGGAACTCGAGGAATCGAGGGGAAGATAATAGTGGCAAAATACGCACGGGAGAATAATCTCCCCTATTTAGGTCTTTGTCTTGGTTCTCAGATTATGGCCATTGAATTTGCTCGGAATGTATTAGGAATAAAAGGAGCGACGAGCGAAGAGTTTCATGCCCATGCCAAGAATCAGATTGTCCATTTTCTTCCTGGGCAATCAGAATCGGTCAAAAAAGGGGGAACACTTCGATTAGGTGCATGGCCATGTAAGGTGAAGAAGGGGACTCTTGCACATAAGGCGTATGGAAAAGAAGAAGTCTCAGAGAGGCATCGTCATCGATATGAATTTAATACTGATTTTCAAGAAGACTTTGAAAAAGAAGGCTTTGTATTCTCTGGCACTTCTCCGGATGAGAGTCTTGTTGAAATCGTCGAAATTAAAAAACATCCCTTTATGCTTGGTTCACAATTTCATCCTGAGTTTTTAAGTCGACCGGGAAATCCACATCCACTTTTTTTGGAGTTTCTAAAGGTAGCAAAAAAGAATTCTTCTTAATTTGTATACAAAATGAGTTCAATTTATATATTCCTTAGAAAAGGATTTGTTTCCTTTTCTTCTCTTAGTGTATTCGTTTTTTTCTTGCCATAATTATGACCAGGACAAACAATGAGATCGTCTGAAAGAGTACATATTTTGTTCAATGTATTATTCATTTTCTTTGGATCTGAATCCATAAAGTCTGTTCGGCCTATTCCTCCGATAAAAAGAGTGTCTCCTGTGAATAAGTAATCACCTATAGTGTAGAGAAGATGATCATTTTGATGACCAGGTGCAGAGTGGACTTTTCCGCTTATCTCTCCTATTTTTATTGTATCTCCTCCTGATACTGGAATCGTTTTTTTAGGAATTATCCACATACCTTTTGATGGATTTATTCCTTGTTTTTTTTCACTCTCGGGATTCATGTAGATGTCTGCGCCAGTAAGTGCAGCAAGAATATCTGCTGATCCACTATGATCATAGTGAACATGTGTTAAAAAAATTTTTGTAATTGTATAATTATGAATCTTTGCTTTTTGCTGTATTATTTCAGGATCAAAGCCGCAGTCTATAACAGCACACTCTTTTGTCTTTGGGCATCCTATGAGATATACAAAGTTATCCATGTGGCCAACGGGGATTTGTTGGAAGAACATATTAAAAACCACCAGAAAGTAGGTCATTTAGATTCTTTTTTGCTGTTCCGGGCCTGAAAGACGGACTCGCTTGTTTTCCAGAAAGAATGTCTATTTCTTTTTCGATTGCTCTTTTGTTCATGTAGTTTTTTGTAATCCTTTTTCCATCCGTAAGGATTTGAATATTAGGTCCTTTTGCACATTCACCAAGACAATGACATGATTCTGTAGTTATGCTGTCTTCAAGGTTTTCTTTTTGTATTTTTTCTATTGCAGAGGTATCTAACTCTGTGGCGAATTTTTTACATTTCTTTCCGTGGCATATGCGAATGGTTTTCTTTTTCATAAATAATTTATAGTCGCTTACATTGTACCACATGAATGTTAAATAGTTCAGTGAGAGTGAGTTTTAGGAGAGTTTTTTAACTGAATAAGAAAATTGTTCATTATTAACGTATACGAAAAGGAGTCATGGATAAAAAAGTGGTTCTATTTTATTGCTTTATATAGCCATTTATATGGTATTTGTTAAAAAAAGACTTGACCAAAAAACGAAAACGAGTAAAAATTTTGAACGATACTTTTATGTTTCCCTTCGGGTGCTCAAATCCCTTTTTTCATCGATGACTCGCGTAAAGCTTTTACGTCTCTATCTTCTTTCACCAGAGGGATCTGAATTCTTTGTTCGAGAACTCACTCGTGATCTTGATGAACAAATTAATTCTATTCGTCGGGAATTAGAAAATTTAGAAAAAATCGGCATGCTTTCGAGTAAGACTCGTGAGAGAAAAAAATACTATCGTGTTAATGTAAAATTTCCAATTCTTGAAGAACTTCGTTCAATATTTCAAAAGGCTGAGAGTACGAGTTTAAAAATCCTGAAGAAGATTCAAAAGATGGGGAGGCTTGACCTATTGGTTTTAACGGGGAGTTTTGTAGGTGTTCCTAACAATGTTGATCTTGTTGCCATTGGAAACCTTGACAAAAAGAAGCTTTCCGACTATCTTTCCCGGGAGCTTACAAACGAGCTGAAAAGTGAAATTCGATATTCAGTGTTCTCTCAAGAAGATTTTTTATATCGGCTCGAGTGTAAAGATAAGTTCAGCTACGACCTTCTCAAGGATTCCAAAAATCTTATTATGATGAATAAGATCGAGAAAAAAATTGAAGATGTCGTTGGCACTTAACATTTCTTTCTCATTTTTTATGACGGTACGTATAGAGGATTTACGACAAGAAGGTAAAAAGAAGTCCATTATCTCCTTTCGATCTGGGCAGACAGTTCGTGTGTATAGAAAAATTAAAGAAGGAGATAAACAACGAATTCAGATTTTTGAAGGACTTATTATTGAAGTGAATAATCAAGGAAGTACTTCTGCTGCTATTACCGTCCGTAAGATTGTTGGTGGCATTGGAGTCGAGCAGGTGTTTCCGGTTCATTCACCACTTATCGAAAAAATAGAACTCGTAAAAGAAGCAAAAGTACGACGAAGCAAGCTCTATTTCATGCGTGGTCTTCGAGGGAAAGCAGCACGTCTTCGTGAGAGATTTTTTACTGAGGCTGATTTAAAGGCTATGGAAAAACACGAGCTGACAGATGAAGAGGTCGAAGAGGCAGTCGTACATGAAAAAGAAGTGGAGGAAGAGAAAAATGCCCTTGATGCCCCACAAGAAAAAGGAGAAAGTGCTTCACCAGAAGAAGTTCCTTCAAAAGAAGAGGAGAAATAGTTTCTTATGAATATTGAATAATGAAAGAATGACCTTTGGGTCATTCTTTTTTATTTAAAAAAACTTTATAGTACTTTTTGTGAAACAACGGAATATTCTCATTTTCGGCAATTATGGAGGAGAAAATTGGGGGGATGAAATGATTCTTTCAGGACTTGTGTCAGCACTACCAAAAAAAGCCTTTGACATTACTGTCGTGTCATCAAATCCAAATTTTACTACAAGGATTCATTCGGGTGTACAGTCTGTATTTCCTCCTCCTTTTGGGGTGAAATCATTCTTACACTTTCGTCTTTTGCAAACAATTCGAGCGATTAAAAAAGCAGATATTATTCTTTTTGGGGGTGGGGGACTTTTTCAGGATCGAGAACCGAAGGCCATTTTTTTATGGGGTTGGTATCGTTTTGTAGCTGGTTTTTTTGGGAAACGGATTATATTTGTTGGAAATTCTGTGGGTCCGCTGGCATCCCATATTTCAAAGCGAATTGTCCAAAAATCATTTCAGCCATCTCGTTTTATATCGGTACGAGATACTGCTTCAAAAAATCTTCTTTTGGATTTGGGTATTTCTCATACATGTATTGTATCCGCAACTGATGCAGTATTTCTTCTTCGGAAGACTCCATCAGCAAAAAGAAAAAAGGGGACTCTTCTTCTCCTTCGGGGAGATGGGAAAATAACTCATCAGCAAATAAGGAAACTCCTTCCACTCTTGCCAAAACCAGTTTCTTTTCTTGCGATGGACACTGTTGATGTGTCTTTTGGTGAAAGTCTTGGTCTCCCGCGCATCCAACCAAAATCTCCTTCTGATCTGAGAAGTTTGGTTTCTTCAGCAAAACTGGTTCTCAGCTCCCGTTTACATGGCGGAATTCTTGCACTGCAGGCAGAAACACCATTCCTTCTTTTTTCTGCTGCCCCAAAAATTCAGAACTTTTTTGCAGAGAGAAGTCTCAAAAAACTCGTTTTATCAGAGACGTATTCTTATAAAAAGGCAAAGACAATGATTACTTCCCTTATAAAAAATGCCTCAAAGTGGATAAAAATATTCCGAAAAATTCGCCTTCTCGAACAGAGGAAGGCAAAAAATATTCTTCCGGAATTTTTGCAAAAATAAGAATTCTCCTTTTTTCTTTCCTCTTTGATTATTAATCATTATTCTTGGGGTAATTTCTTTCTTTTATTTTCGTGTCCTCTTGGCATAAAAAGATTGTTGGACATAAGGCATGTCGAAAGCGTCTTCATGAAATGAATGCGTCACAAAATATTCCCCATGCTCTCTTATTTTCTGGACCAAAAGATATTGGAAAGTTTCGGATTGCTCGTCATTTTGCGCAAATACTTAATTCTGATAACCAAGAAGTTGTTCGAGAAATTGAAAAAAATATCTCCTCGGATGTTATTGTGATGGGGGATCTCTGGCAATCAGGAAAACTAGAAAATTGGGATATTATTTCTAAAACATCAAATTTTGCACAGCGTCACCGGACTGGAAAAGAAGGAGAAGTGGCTCGACGTACTGATGCTATTGGGATTCGAGATATTCAATCATTTCTTGAACCTTTGTCTCGGCAAGGAAGGGCAAAATGGAAGGTGGGAATTATTCGTGATGCACATCGTCTTACTATTGAGGCAGCAAATGCACTCTTAAAAACTCTTGAAGAACCTCCAAGCAATACCGTTTTCCTTTTGACTGCTAATCACAAGAGTATTCTCCCAGAAACAATTGTGTCTCGATGTCAGAATCTTTCTTTTGGTCTTCATCCTCAGAAAATTCTTGATGATTATATTTCTGGTACTGAGCTTGGGAATGAAGATAATCGTGATCAGATGCTTATGATTGCACAAGGGAGAAGTGAGCATCTGTTTCGACTTCTGGAGGAGAAAGAATTTTATGAAAATGAGAAACAGCAATTTCAAGAGATATCTCGGTTTTTCCTTACCTCTTCCTATTTGCAAAAAATCAAGACTGCTGAAATGTTTTCTTCACCTGAACATGCGGGTTCATTGCAAAGTTTTTTGGATAACTTTTCTCGATTTCTAAGAAGTGTGCTTGTTGAAAAGGCTCTCGAAAAACCTTTAGAAATATCACAGAAAATTTCTTATCAGCAAATTCTTGCTTTACTGGAAGAGATTTCAAATACACAGAGGGGATTACGAGCAAATGCCAACAAGAAACTTTTACTAGAGCACTTTCTGTTTCAACTCCCAACGCAGGTGGATTAAAAGTGATACCCCCTTTTTTTTAAGGAGTGGGAAACCTGTGAATACTCAGTGAATGTCTTTTTTTGAAATACTCGACTTTTTCTGAGAAAAACGGAATACTTTTTCTTGATTTTTCTAGTTTTTTGACGATAAAAATTCTCCTCTGGCTCTTCTACGGATCTTTTATGGGAAGTAGTGTTATTTTGCTCAAAAATCCAATTCTTTTTTTCTTTAAAAAAATAAGAGGGACAGATCTTTCTCGAAAGGGGAGAGCGGCCCTTTT
>JANTGK010000002.1 GCA_024762935.1 Candidatus Peregrinibacteria bacterium
AGAAGTAATCCAAAGGAAACCATAATAAATAATAGCTGCTACAGATATAATTCCTACAAAAGTAAGAAAGTAGTTAATAACACTCTTCACACAATCAAGGAAACCCGTTTTACAGAGACCATCATCAATATCATCTGGATTTGGTGGGACAAAACAAGTGTCTCCCTCACAACCAGGAAACTTACCCTCTGCTTGAACAAAAGATGCAAAAAGAAACAGGAAGATGCCAATAGAAATAAAAAAATACCTCATTATGTTTGTACGTTAATAAGCATAGACACAAGAGCGTAAGACAAGAGGATAATAATGATTCCAATAGAAGTCCAAATCATTACTTTTTTTGCTGTTTCTGCGTTTTCT
This sequence comes from Candidatus Peregrinibacteria bacterium, assembly GCA_024762935.1. Lineage (GTDB taxonomy): Bacteria > Patescibacteriota > Gracilibacteria > CAIRYL01 > JANTGK01. Next base: position 361 of record JANTGK010000002.1, read on the forward strand.
TCGTTTGCAAAGGCAGTAATATATAAAAATCCCGCCCAAACAAATGCCACAAAAGCAATGGTTCCCATTATTGAAAGGGCAAATTTTACCCACCCTAAGATAAGCTCTGTAATACTTAGTTTTTCTCCATCAACCGGGAAAAAGATTCCACTTCCGGGTAAAAATTGCAAAAGAGCTCTTAGTCCACCATCTGCACCACAGTCTGTTCCTTCACACTGAAAAACTGGTTGCGCTGCAGCGACATCTCCTGAATACGCAATAAAACCAAAGAGGGTAAGAAATATAAAAGACGAGATTGTAATTTTTTTAAACATTTTTTATTTTTATATCTCTTTATTCTACCTTTTTTACAGGATTTTCTCAAGGAAGAGTTTTTCTTCTCTTACAAAGTATCTTTTGCATAAAAAATAATATTTTGAAATACTTTTGACATGAATGCATTATTGTTATTTCCAAATACTCGAATTTTCTTTTTTATTGGTCTTTTTCTTCTTTTTATTGGAATTTCTTTTCACATACAAATACAAAAAAATACTATTGGAAAGGGATTAGTAACGATGTTTGATGTCCCTGGAGAATCTTTTTTTATCCAACTTCCGCATGGACACAATATACTTATTGATGGAGGAGAAAATACATCAGTGACTGAAAAAATATCAAAAAAACTTCCGTTTTGGGAGAAACACATCGATGTTATTATTATAAGTCACCCAGATAAAGATCATATTGAAGGAGTATTTACTGCGATGAAACAATACACTATTGGAACTATTTTTCTCTCTGGAGTACATCATAATTCAAATCTCACATCTCGTTTTCAAAAAATCACACAGGAAAAAAATATAAAACTTATTTTTACACATTCAAAAATAGACTTCCGTATTCATGATTTTGTTTTTGACATTGTTTTTCCAAAAACATCAAACATGGGAAAGATCTTTCAAAAAGTCAATAATTCATCATTAGTGGTTAGAATGTATAATAAAAATAATTCTATCCTCTTCACAGGAGATATTGAGAAAAAAACAGAAAACACAATTCTTTCTACACCAGCAAAATTAAAATCAGATATCTTAAAGGTTGCCCATCATGGATCCCATTCTTCAACAACTCTCGCTTTTTTAAAAGCTGTTTCACCAAAAAAAGCACTCATATCGGCCCATCATGATAATGTTTTTGGACATCCGAGTGAGAATATTCTTAAAAGATTATCCTTCTTTTCTGTTTCTACTTTTGTTACAAAAAAGAATGGAGAAGTTACACTCTCTCTGGTAGACTGATTTCTTTTTGTTTTTACACTATGAATCCACAAGTTATTCTTCTTGCCGCAGGAAAAAGTTCTCGTACATGGCCCATAGCCGAAAAAATATTTTTCCGTTTTTTTGGAAAAACGGTTTTAGAGCATCAAATAAAGACTCTTTCCTCTGCTGGACTAACTAATATTTGCATTGTTGGAAATAGTGATAATATAGAGAGAATACAAACCATAACATCTTCTATAAAAAATATTCATTTTACATTTGCTGTTCAGAAAAATTTAAATGAGGGACAAAGAGGTGGAATACTAGCAGCTGCAGATAAAATCAATCATTCAAAACCAATACTTATTGTTTGTTCTAATGATATTGTTGATAAGTCTGCATTTGTATCACTTCTTTCTTCTGCAGAAAAAAGTGAATCCAGTGTATATCTTGTGGGGAAAAAAGTGGATAACTATTTTCCTGGTGGATATCTTCGTGTGATCAAGAAAAATCTCGTCACACACATTGTGGAAAAACCAAAACCAGGAAATGAGCCAAGTAATTTAGTTACCCTTCTGATTCATCTCTATAAAAACCCCTCAATCCTCATAAAAGAACTACAACTCCAAAAAGAAAAAGATGGATACGAAGATTGTTTACAGAATATTTTTGACTCTGGTGTTCCTGCAGAAGCTGTTGAATATGAAGATTTTTGGCAAGCCATTAAATATCCATGGCATTTCCTCGATATTGGTATGAATTTTTTACAGAATATCCCCAAAAGTTTTATTCACCCCTCTGTAAAAATATCTAAAACAGCTATTCTAAATGGCTCTGTTTATATTTCTGAAGGAGTAAAAATTTATGATTATGCAGTAATAAATGGACCAGTTTTTCTTGGAAAAAATACAGTAGTAGCAAACCATGCATTAGTAAGACAGTCACATATCGGAGAAAACTGTGTCATTGGTCACACCACTGAAATAGCAAGAAGTATTATTAGTGATTATTGTTGGACTCACCAAAATTTTGTAGGAGATAGTATTTTTGATAAGAACGTTTCACTTGGTGCAGGAACAAGAACAGGTAATCTTCGGTTAGATGAAAGAGAAATTTCTTCCTTCATAAAAGGAGAAAAAGTGAATTCTCAAAGAATAAAACTTGGCTCAATTATAGGAAAAAATGTACGTATTGGAATTAATACAAGTATAATGCCAGGTGTTAAAATTGGATCAAAAAACTTTATTGGTGCAGGGCTTGTTTGTCAGAATGATATCATTGAAAATCAATTCACATATGAAAAGAGTAAAGCAGTTAGCAAACAAAACATTTATGAAACAATTCTGCGAAAAGATTTTTAATATATCCCCAATGAACCTTTTTTTTGTTTCTTAATTTTCCGCTCTATAAAAAGGTTTTTTAAAGAAATATTTTTTTTATTTTTTAATAAAAGAAGTGTTTCATATAGGAAATCATGGAGGTATAAAAATAAAGGAGTATATTCATATATTGTGTGTTACATTATTGTATTCAAAACTACACTACAATAATAAGGTATCAGAAAAAGGAGTGATTTATATATTTTATATCTTTTTTTTAAAAAAAAGACGGGTCTATAATAGTTAAAAAAGGATTAATTCATAAAATAATTTGTAGAAGATGAAATAATTTGGAAAAATCATTCATGCACTTGTTTCCAAAACGAAATGAAATTTACATGTCAGCAGAAAGAATTCTTAAAAGCGCTTAATGTAGCGCAAAAAGCAGTAGGAAGTACAGGTATGCTTCCTATACTTGAAAACATACTTATCTCTGCAGAGGGGCAGAGTGTAGAAGTTTCAGCAACAAACCTTGAAATATCTATAACAACTTCGTTTTCTGCAAATATACAAAACGAAGGGTCAACAACTGTACCAGCCAAAACAATACTTTCTTGGATGAGTCTTGTTTCTGATGATGAAATAGAAGTTTCTCGAGGTGATGGAGAGAATATTTCCTTAAAAACAAAAGGATCTAAAACATCAATAAAAGGTATTTCTTCAGAAGAATTCCCTTCTTTACCAGTAGTCGAAAAAGAAGATTCTGCACGTGTCTCTCAGAAAGAATTTAAGAAGACTATTGAAGAGGTTGTTTTTTCAGCAGCAAGTGGTGGAACAAGACCTGTTTTATCTGGTGTTCTTTTTGTGAGTAATGGTGAAAATATTATAATGGTTGGTACTGATAGTTATCGTCTTTCAGAAAAAAAGATGTCGTTTTCTGTGGCATCAAAGGGGAGTATTCGATGTATTGTACCTGCAAAAACTCTTATGGAAATAGAAAGGATTCTTTCTCCTGAGAATGAAAAAGAAGAAATTGAGATAATTTTTTCTAAGAATCAAATACTATTTTTAATAAATGGTGTTCGTATTATTTCTCGTCTCATCGAAGGTCAATTTCCGAATTATGAACAAATTCTTCCAAAAGCTTTTAAGAATAATCTAGAAGTAGATCGTCAGAAGTTTATTCAAACTATTAAGAGGGTTGGTATCTTTGCTCGTGAAAATAATAATAATGTTAAACTTTTTCTTACTGATAAAGAATTAAAAATAACTACTGATGCGACAGAAATAGGAACAGAAGAGTCGATTATAGAAATAGAAAATCCTGGTGGAGAAAATATGGTTTCTCTCAATTCACAATTCCTTTTGGATATTCTCTTAGTGCTTTCAGGAAAAAAAATTCTTCTTCGTGTGGGGGAGAAGTTAAGTCCTGTATCGATTACGAGTCCTGAAGATCCAGATTTTCTTCACATTATTATGCCACTAAAGGTGTAATGGAAAAAAAGAAAATTCTTCTTTTGGGGTCCACAGGGTCTGTAGGGAAACAAACCTTAGAGGTTGTACGCCAGTTTCCTGATGTTATTCAAGTACAAGGTATATCAGCTCATAAAAATATTAGACTCCTCGAGGAACAGATTTTAGAATTTAAACCTTCCTTTTTTTGCGTAACAGGTGATTTGTCAGAGAAAGAACAAAAAAAACTTATTACAAAGTATCCTTATATAAAATCATATTTTAAACCAGAGGGCTTACTTTCTATGATTCGAGATTCTGATGCAAAAACCGTAGTGATTTCTATAGTTGGTCAAGCAGGTATTCCGCCTACACAAGTATCACTTCAAACAAGAAAACATGTTGCCTTAGCAACAAAAGAAGTACTCGTTGTAGCTGGTGAAGAGATGATGAAACTCGCAAAAGAAAATAATGTTCATATTATACCTGTTGACTCCGAGCATTCTGCTCTTTGGCAGTGTTTTCGATCTGGAAAAAAAGAAGAAATAAAGAAGCTTTGGATTACTTGTTCAGGTGGTCCTTTTCGAGATAAGGAAAAATGGCCTCTAGAAAAATTTAAAGAAATATCTATTACAGATGCCCTAAATCATCCAAATTGGGATATGGGAAACAAAATATCTATCGACTCAGCAACACTTATGAATAAGGCTCTGGAGGTAATAGAAGCAGTGCGCCTTTTTCAAATACCATACGAAAACATTGAAGTTGTTATTCATCCACAGTCATATCTTCATTCTGCTGTTGAGTATTGTGATGGATCTATTATTGGTCAAATTGGTACACCAGATATGAAACTCCCTATTGCATACGCTCTTTTTTATCCAGAGAGACCATCACTTTCTTTTCCAAAATTCTCTTTTTTTGGAAAAACATTTCATTTTGAAGAAGTTGATCATAAAAGATTCCCCTCTCTGAGGTATGCAAAAAAAGCACTTCAACAGAATAAATGTCAGGAATTTAACACTGCAAATGAACAAGCAGTCTCTCGGTTTCTAAAAAAAGAAATAAGCTTTTTGGATATTTTTTCTTCTGTTAAGGCTTCTTTAGAGTAATTTAAAAAAAAGTAGTGCAAGTAAGTGTGTAATAAAAAAACTTCTTTTTTATTGGTGAGATTTGGGTGATACAATAATTTTTAATTCCACAATGCTTTTAATGGTTCTTTTTTAAGGGTAGAGAGAATTGGTGGAATAGTAGAGAAAATAGTAAGGAGGAAAATTACACCAAGGAGGGTTGTGATTTCGGGGAGAGAAATAGGAAAAAATGATTGGGGGAGAAATGATATATCAGGAAGAAATGAGAGGAGTTTTTGATTTATAAAAAAAGCTAAAATACCAAAAATGAATACTCCAATAATTATTCCGGTAAAAGAAATAATACATGATTCAAGGATAAAAAGAAGAAGGATATCTTTTTTTCTTGCACCAATAACACGTAAGATACCTATATTTCTTTGTTGTTCGAGTACTGAAAGGGAGATAAGGGAAAAAAGAGAAAAAAGGGCAATAGAAAAAATAATAAAACCAGAAAAAAGAAGAATAATTCGAACAATAAGAAGAAGATTTTTTATCTCTCCTCCGAGCTCCTCATAACTTTCTGCTAAAAAGCCCATTTCTTTTATTTTTGTCGATACTGTGGAAACAAAATCAATACTCTCAACCTCTACAAAAACTTGTTGAAAGAAAGTGTCTTTTGGGTCTACATCAGCAATATCTTTATTTATAGAAAGTGCTTTTTTTAAAGGGATGGTGATACCAATTGTTGGAACTTTTGCAGAAATACCACGAACAACACCTGTTGCTTCTATTGGTTTATTTTTTGTAAGATGAACCCCAAAAAAAGAGGATTGTCCAAAAAGGATTTGAACTTCTCTTCCAATAATATTTTCTTTTGTGAGTTTTTGTGTTCCAGGGAGAGAGTCTATAAAAGAGGAATTGAAAATATCAATAAGTCTTGGTGAGATAATAATAGGAATTTCTTCTTTTTTTGAAGGTTTTTCTAGTGTTTGAGATATGATATTTGAGTCAATTCCAAAAATAGGAACATCTGTTTCAAAACCTAGTCCAAAAAGAGAGATACGTATTGAATTTGGAAATTTTAAAAGCAATTGTCTTCCTATTGAGGTGACATGTGGAAGTGAAGATATTTTTTTTATATTTTCTGGTGTTAGTTTTTTTCCATCAGAAAAAAGAACAAGGGATTTATAATCTGGACGAACAACAAGTGTTGTCGGTGAAGATTTTTCTAAAAGTGGAGGAAGAATGGTTTCTTTAAGACCATTTGAGAATGTTGAAAAGAGAAACAAAACACATGTTCCTATACCTATGGCAAAACTTGTAAAAAAGAATCGTCCTTTCTTTAACAAGAGAAATTTTTTTGCAATAGAGATTGCATCTCTTATTTTCATGAAGCATTATTGCAAAGTATTTGTAGTCTTCTTGATGTTCCTTCTCCTATACTCTCTGTAGTAATATCTTTGTAATTTTCCGAATTAAAGTGTGTGTGAATCAGTTTTCGTAAATACGGATCAAGAGGTGGCATAGTTTGAGGAATTTGCATGTTTCTTGCTGACTCTGCTTTTTCATCAGCGAGTTGAAGCATTTTTTCTTCCCGTGTTTTTTTGTATCCATCAATGTCTACAATGACAAAAACTCCTGTATCGATATCTTTTTTCCAGAGGAGATTTTTTAATATGTGTTGAATTGCATTTACTCGTTCTCCATGAGTACCGATAAGAAAAGGAATTTTTTCAGTTTCAATATTTGCTCGGACAACACCATCTTTTTCTTCTAAAACTTCTATTTTTGTAAACGGGAGTTGAAGATATTGAAGGAGTTCGGAGAGGGTATTAGAAATAATTTCAATCGTTTTTGAGTTCATGTATGGAAAAAAAACAAATTTATTTTGACAGAGTATTAATACATGAACAAGGTTTAAATAGTGGGGCCTCCAAAATCATCTTGTTTCACTGGAGGGAGGGTATCTTCACGAATATTTGGCATGTATTTTGAATTTATTCCATCTTCAATAAACTCTTCAATGTGAACCTCTATTGTTTTTGTATCAATAATTTCACCATCTGCATCAAGAGCTTTTACAGTAATGGTTTGGTCACCAGCTTTTCTATTTCCAAACGCATTTGCCATTTTATAGTTCCATGATGTATCTCCCTCAGAAAACTGTGAGAGTGTGTATCCATTAACACTGATTTTTGCCGTATTTTTTGGTGCTGTTCCGCTAACAAGAATGATTTCATCAGTAAGAATATCCCCATCTTTTATTGATGTAAAAGAAAGACTCCCTTCGTTTTCTTTTTGTGTTTGATTGGTTTGTTCATTCTTTTTCTCTTCTTTTATTTCCTCTTGTACAGAAGAAGAAGCTTCTTCAGAGGGGGTATCTTTTAATTCTTCAGATATTTCTTCTTTGTAGTCTGGATCATATACAACAGTGATATTTGCTTCATATCGTTTATCATCTTTTAAGGCTACTACAGAATATTCATTTCTCCCTTCATGAAGTGTCTTCCATTCCACTGCTGCATTGTATTTAAAAGTAGTATCACCAGGTTTGAATTTAGAAAGAGTATAATCATTTACTATTACTTTTTGTGTACCTGAAGGTACTGTTCCTGAAATAGGAACATTTTTTTTATTTGTCGTAATAGTATCGTCATTTTTTCCGGGTGTAATGATAGTTATTTTTTCAGGAGAAGATTCTTCCATATTTTGGTTTTCTGTTTCTTCTACTTTTTCTTCTGTTGTTGAGGAAGTCGTTTCAGATAGGGGTGTATCTTTTGGAATAGATATTTTTTCAGAGGCATTTTTTGTAAACCAATCAGAATTTTGGAATTCAACGGTTATTCCTGTTTTATCAGGTCCGTTTCCTCCTGCTTTTATTTTTTCAAAGTCTTGTTGAGTGAATTCAATTTTTTGGCCCACTTCCATATCTTTCGAGTAATTTTTTCCAATATGTATTACTCCTGAACCCTCAATGACAGCAACTGAGTTTTGATCAACAGAGAATTTCCCCCCTTGACTCTTTAATGAGAAATTCTGTGTTGTTAGGGTAAAATATGATTGTGGGTTAATTTTGGGAGATACATGAAGCCATACTCTCCCCTCACTCAAAAGAGTTTTAATATGTATTGAGCTATCTCTTTTTAACTTTCTTGCTTGAGAAATAGTGGTAATTGCTCCTTTATCAAGAGTAAGTGAGCTGTCATCAAAAAAAACAAGAATAGTTTCACCAGATTTCGAACGAATAGACTCCCCCTCAAGAAGTTGATCTACATCATTGGTTTCTATGAAATTCTTGCTTTCACCAAGTCGAACACTTGATGTTCCATTTTTTTCTATGATGGTTGTATTTTCTGCTGTCCCTTTTGGAGTGTAAAAGCTATCCCAAATAAAATAAGATGCAATACATAAAATACCCACAATAAAAAGAAGGGGTAAAAATGATGATGATTGTCCTCTTCGTTTTCCTCGAGTCATTTTTTGGTGTAAAAATCATGTAGAACATGCCGTAATTTTTATAAAATTGCAAAAAAATCTGTTTTTTTAAAGAGTTTTACGAGAATTTGTTCATCAAAAAAATGAAAAAAAACAAAAAAGAGAAACAAAACCGCAAAAAATACTTGCCATGAAAGAATATTTCTGAAAGAATCTTTTTCGCTTCTTTCGCTTTTATTAGAATTTCTAAAATAAAAGTGCATTTCTTTGTCCATAAAGAGCCATGAATGATCAAAAAATTGAATATGAACTCGTACTCCTTCTTTTTCCTTCTCTTTCTGAAGCGGATACTGAAGCTTATTTAGAGAAATTTAAAAAAGAAATACTTGGAAATATTTCTGGAGAGGTAACGTTTAAAGATTATTGGGGAGTAAAAACATTAGCCTACCCCATACAAAAAGAAACATCTGCACATTATGTTGTTGTTCGGTTTACTTGTTTGGGTGATAAGATTGCTTCTCTTGATGAGGAAATTCGATTAGATAAAAATGTTTTGCGACATCTTATTGTTCGAGTAGAAAAAGGAATGAATCAAATTACAAGCCAAGAGCGAGAAGCGTGGAATCAGGAAAATCTTCCAGAAAAAAAGAAGGCAAAAGGACCTGTAGAAAAACGTGCTTCAAAACACACTCGTAAGCCAAAAGCTGCAGCACCGGTAAAGGAAAAAAGAGAGGAGGTAAAACCAACGGTCCATGAAAAACTTGATAAAGATCAGTTAGAAAAGAAGCTCGATGAGATTCTTGATGGTGATTTAAATATTTAATTTCTTTTTAGTGATTTAAGATGGCTATTTTTCAAAAGAAAACCTGTTACTTCTGTGAAAAGAAGATAAAAGAGATAGACTACCTCAATGGTCCCCTCCTCCATAATTTTATGGACTATTTCAACCGTATTAAAAGAAGAGAGCATACTGGTGTATGTCTCCGGCATCAAAAAAGATTAGCCCAGGCTATTAAGAGATCACGTCATGTTGCCCTTTGTGGTTTTGTTCGATAAAAATAAGGGTGTTTTGTTCAGAAAACAAAAAGATTCTTTTGAAAGGATCTTTTTTATTTTTATGACTTTTTTTGGTGTTGTTGGGTTTCAAAAAAAATAAGTCCTATTACACCAAGAGAGATAGCAATATCAGCTACATTAAATATAGGAAACTTCCATATGGCGAGAAAATCTGTAACGCTTCCAAAAAGAATACGTTCTATGAGGTTGCCGACAGCACCTGAGAATATGGAAGCTAAGCATACACTCTCAAAAATACTAATTTTTCGTTGTTTAAAGTATGTAAAAATAATGACTAAAAGAATGAGTGAGAAAATGATTTGTAAGGTTGTTGGAAGCGGTATGGAGAAGGCAAGACCAGGGTTTTTATGTAGCTCAATAAAAAAAATACCTGAAAAAATCTCAAGAGGTTCTTTTAGTTTTATTGTTACAAGGTATTTTGAAAGAAGATCAAAGAGGAGAATATCAAAGCCAATAAAAAGAGGAAGAAATACTTTCATATTATGCTTGGTGAGCTGCACCAATAAGTTCAGAGATATGCTTTACTCCTTCTGCTTGACAAAATTCTTCCATTTCTTGGGAAATAAGTGAAAACGCATCTTTTCCTCGAAAATGGAGTGCTGTACCAACACCCAAAAGGGTTCCCCCAGCAAGGAGCATTTCAATAGCATCTCTTCCGGTTGTTATCCCCCCAGTACCAATAATGGGGATTTTTACCGCTTCGTAGATATCCCATACACATCGGAGTGCGATGGGGAGAATAGCAGGACCTGACACTCCTCCAAATGTGTTATGGAGTATGGGGGTTCGGAGTTCAGGATTTATTCGGAGACCTGGGCCAACTGTGTTAATAGCTGTAATAGCATCAGCACCATTTGCTTCACAGGCACGGGCAACATCTGCAATATTGGCTACATTTGGCGAGAGTTTAATAGAAACAGGAATATCACCTGCATGATTTTTTACAGATTTTGTCATCTGCTCAGCAAAGTGACAACTTCCAGAAAAAAGGTTTCCAAATTCTTTTTTTACATTTGGGCATGAGATATTCACCTCGATGATATCTGGGTGTAGCTGAGTCGCTTTTTGAGTAATTTTAGTAAAATCCTCAACAGAACCAGCAACGATATTTGCAATAATGGGAGCATTGGTGTGTTTTCGGTATTCTGTAATCTCTTCACGAGATTTTTCAATACCTGCATCAGGAAGACCAACAGCATTCATAAGGTATGAATCATTAGCAATGATGACAGGATTTTTATGTCCTTCGTGTTTTGTTACCCACCATGATTTTGTTGTTACCCCTCCAGCACCACGATTGACAACATCTGCCATTGTTTCTCCAGTAACACCTAAAATGCCACTGGCGAGCACAAGGGGGTTCTCAAAAGAAATGCCACAGAAAGTTGTTTGAAGAGTGTTCATGTTGTAAGAATCATATCTAAAACTACTATTTTTCTTCTACTGAATCAATAATATCCATAATTTTCGAACGTCCGTTTTTTTCCTTTTTTAATCGTTTTTTTTTATACATTGATGGCGAGCCACCACTTGCAAGTGCTTTTTGTCTATTGTTAGATATGTATTCAACGACTTTGTGGGGGTTAGAGACATCAGTAAATGTACGATTCCCACTCGAAGCAGCTGTTTCGATTTGAATATCACCAAAACCAAAAAAGAAATTAAGGATGCCGGTATTGTCCGGTCGAATATTGGTGATGGCTTCGTACACGATGTCGTTGATTCGTGTTCCGAGAAGTTGTCTGTTTTGTAAGATAACCCGATGATTTGTAATGTAAATAACATCGTAGTGAAAATCGAGCCAAGCTTTTATAAAGAAGAGCACCGAAAAGATAAGAAACAGTACAGAAAATGCGATGGCAAGCGGTGCCCCTTTAAAAATAAGAAGAATAAAAAGGGCAAGTGATGTCGAGATGAGTGGTGGAATCAGGGCGATAAAAAAGACAATAGGATGTTTTTGGGCAACTTGTTCAATAACTTCATCATCCATAGAGTGAAAGGTTCCGTGTGATTTTTTGGCAATATTTACCGTAGAAGTTCGCTCAGAATAGTAAATTCTTCCGAGTTTTAAGATTTGAAGTATTAAGAGGAGGAGAAAATACTGTGCGTCTGTAATCATTCCAATAAGTTGTAAATAAAAAGGGATGATAACGGCAAGATCAATAATTCCTAGCCAGCTGAAAATATACTTTATTGGCTTTTTTGATGACCAAATACGAAGGAGGTATTCGATGGAGAAAACAATAACGGCGATAACTTCGAAGAGAAGAAACCAAGGCTTTGCCCATTCGAGTTGAGGAATAAAATAGAGGGGGATGAGCGCAATAGAGAGAATAATAATAATCGCAATAAGGGTACTAATGATACGACCCCATAAATGGATGGGTGTAAAAAGGGTTTCTCGGCATTTTTCACGAATATGTTCGATTTTCATTGACTCTATTTTTTCGGAATTGTCAGAGAATTGCAATTCTGAAATAATGGTTACATATGTTGCAAATTCAGAACAAAAAGGCTTTCTTTGATTATGAGATCCTCGAAAATTTCACGGCAGGAATATCACTTCTTGGTGCAGAGGTGAAATCACTTCGATCTGGTCGTGGAAGCCTTGCTGGAGCATTTGTGTCTATTCGGAATGGAGAAGCATTCATAAAAAATTTTCATATTCCGAAGTGGGAGTATTCACAACAAGATATTGACCCACTACGAGACAGAAAGCTCCTTCTTAAAAAACGAGAAATTCTTCGACTTCAAAAAAAACTTGATGAAAAAGGGCTCTCCGTTGTTCCTCTAAAGGTATTTTTTCATCATGGATATGCAAAAATGAATATTGCCCTTGGAAGAGGAAAGAAAAAATTTGATAAGCGGGCAACAATAAAAAAGAGGGAAGAAGACCGCCGACTTGCTGGGAAGATAAAAAAATACTAAGGCTCTATAAAAAACAGAAAAGAAGTATTTGACAATACCCTAAATAATACCTTAAAATCTTTTGGCTATTTTCATTCCCTATGGCACATAAGAAAGCTGGAGGATCTACCAGAAACGGACGAGATTCAAATGCAAAACGACTCGGTGTAAAACTTTATGGCGGACAAACAGTTCGTGCTGGAGGAATTATTGTACGACAACGAGGGGAGAAGATGATGCCTGGTACCAATGTTTCTTGTGGAAAAGATTTTACACTCTTTGCTACATCAGACGGAAAAGTAGAATTTTCTGAAACCGCTAAGAAGAAATACAACGGAAGAATATATAAAAAACGAGTAGTATCTGTTGTCTAGGTTTGTAGTGCAGAAGATTCCTATTTCTGAGATTTTTTCTTCTCTTCAAGGGGAAGGAGTTCGGTTGGGGATACCATCTGTTTTTATTCGATTTTGGGGGTGTAACCTTTCTTGTGAATTTTGTGATTCTGAATTTTCATGGAATGCAAAAAAGGGAAAACCACACCATACAACACAAGACGAGGTGATAAAAAAAATAAAATCATTCGGAGTAAAAAACCTCATATTCACTGGAGGTGAGCCAATGCTCCATCAAAAGCATATTCGAGATATTTGCAGTGCCATCTCTCCTGATTTTGTAGAAGTGGAAACAAACGGAACTCAAATAAGCAGAATAGATGATATTGTAGACCAGTTTAACGTCTCACCAAAGTTTGATTTTTCAATGCCAGTCCTCCTTCAGCCGAATGAAAAAACATACTGGAAGTTCATTATTCGGGATAAGAAAGATTCTCTTCAGGCCATTAATTATTGCAATGAGCATATGATTGAGAAAGAAAATATTCTTTTTCAGCCTGAGGGGAAGACGCGTGAAGAAATTTTAGCTACTATGGATGTGGTTATGTCGGAGGCTATGAAACATAATGTCCGCATTTCTCCACGATTACATATTCTCCTGTGGAATGATAAAAGAGCGGTTTAAAAATAATGGAAAGTTTTTTCTTCTGAGTGTTGCATTACTGTGCCTGACTTGTGCCGGTTGTAGTACAAAAAATGAATTTTCAGAATGTACGAGTGGGCCCATTGTGGAGCTGAGAGCAGTAATCCCCGCTGGAACAGTAAACTTAAGTGAATCAGGAATATTTCAAAAAAGTGCTCATGAAAAAATAATCACTTCTTTTGGAGTATTTGTTGAGCCCAATACTGTTCTTACTGTTTCTCATGCTCTTCCTATTCGTTCGGAGATCAGTGGGTATGAACCCTTACAAAGAAATACAGAAAGTGAACTCTTAACCCTTTCGTCACAGAGGTGTGGGAGACCCCTTCCTCTTTCTTTTCAGGATGTAGCACCAGGAGAGGTTCTTTATGATTGTGTGAAAAAGGTTCCCTTGGGGAATGTTACAAAAATAAAAACAACAGCGTTCTCAAAATCGAATGTATCACTGAAAACCTTATCACTTTCAAATCTTATTGAGGTCTCAGGGTCATTCAATCAGGGGGATTCCGGTCTTCCCTTTTGTACTGCAAACGGAGATATTGCTGGAGTTTTGGTATCAGTAAATGATTCCTCTGGTTTTATCATTGCTTCTGAGCAAATACAAGAATTTTTGAATTGACATCTCAAACGAGAAAAGGAGAAAATGCCTTGGCATTTTTACATCATCAGTGTGCGCGAGTGGCGGAATGGTAGACGCGCTAGCTTGAGGGGCTAGTGGACTTCGGTCCGTGGAGGTTCAAGTCCTCTCTCGCGCACCAATTACATATTCTTAAAGAAGGTCCCCTCAGATGTTGTACAAAGTATTTTTTGGTGAATACTTTTCTGGTCTCAAGAAAGAATAGATATTGGATTTGACAAATAAGTAGCAAAAGGAATAGTATTTTCTTCTTTTTACATATGTATGACTGAATCTGGAAGTCGAGGAAGAGAAATGAATCTTGATTTTCTCCAAGAAAGGAGGTCAAGAGATAGTGAATGGGGTGTGGGCGAGGCAGGAATACGAGGTTACGGATTTACTCCTTCTCATTTGTCAGGAAATATCAGAAATAAAATTACACCTCTTGTTTCAGAAGAAGTAATGATGGAGGCAGCAAGAGATCAGTATGATGATTAGATTTCTTCCTCTTGTCTTTCCTCTTTCTTTTGGGGGAATTCCTGTATGCTTTTTTTGTTTCTCTTTCTTTCCCTGTGAAAATTTTTTCTCGCATATTTCTTACGCTTCTGATGGGGTGTATTCCCCTTCAATCAAATGCACAAAAGACTGAAGGACTCGTTGATTCTATTTCTTCAAAAGAAATCATCTCCGAAACGGTAAAAGTTATTTCATTTAATCTTACAAATAATAATCATGTACTTGAGAAAAGTTTAGCTTCAGCGACAATTATTTCTCCTGGTGGGCTCCTCCTGACAAATAACCATGTCGTGACCGATGAAAACGATGAGCCATACGAAACTTTTGCGATTTGTGTTGTTGTTGATGAGAAAGAAAAACCAGAGTGTTTGTACACGGCCTCTCTGATTGCAAAAGATAAGAGTCTTGACATCGCTCTGTTACAAATAAATCCGACAGATATTTACAGCAATGACTCGCCGCAGTTCCCATATCTAGACTACGAACTAAAAACTCTCCCTCCGGTTGAGGAGTCTATTACCCTTACTGGTTTCCCTGGAGTTGGAGGAGAGACTATGACAATTACAGAAGGACAAGTCAGTGGATATGATGAGAAGGAGGGGTTTAAACAAATAAAAACAGATGCTGTTATTAGCCCTGGGAACTCAGGGGGAACAGCAAAAGATTCGACAGGTCGATTTATTGGTGTGCCTTCTTATTTGCGTTCATATTTTGGAACGATTGGATATGTTGTACCCCTTACGGAAATCCTTCCATGGCTTCAAGGTGTCATTCAAGAGACACCTACTCTCAATGGGTTTGCCATAGAACTCCTCAATAAACATTTGCAGGCGTTGTACGAGACCGATCAGAATAAGAAATACGTTTCAACTATCTTTCCCTTCTATGAAATCGAAGTGTTAGACCCTTGGAAAACGAAGTTTATAAATGACACAAACCTTCTTTTGGAAAATACCGTTCAGGGATACACCATACGAGTAAATTTTTCTGCAGATATTGGATCATACGAAAAAGATGATGACTACATGGATTTTTTATTGAAAAAGATTGAAAAGAATCAGCATGTTTTTACAAACTATCTTCGTGAGGAAGCATCTTTTGACGGAACAGAAGGGTTTCTCATATCTTATGATTCGGGAATGAGTAGAAATTTTTATTTTCTTGCT
The DNA here is from genome assembly GCA_024762935.1 of Candidatus Peregrinibacteria bacterium. Classification (GTDB taxonomy): domain Bacteria; phylum Patescibacteriota; class Gracilibacteria; order CAIRYL01; genus JANTGK01. The sequence continues at coordinate 16,195 of JANTGK010000002.1, forward strand.
CCAATAGAAAACGTTCTCTTTTCATACAGTTACAGTATTTCACTTGAGAATCCAGAGGAGACTCAAAGTGCTGTAGAGACTCTTTTTGGTTCATTTCATTTTTTAAAAAAAGAAAATAATACAACCAGAGGGGCTAAAAAATATGAACAATCTCACCCGAGTGTTCATTTGGAAACATTTGACCCTTTTTTCATTTCAACTCTTTATGATAGTCAGCTTGAGAGAGATATTGTTCACATTGAAAACCCAGACTCTTTTGAGCAAAAATTTGATATTCTTCGTGATTACCTTCCGAAAGACTACTGGGACCTGAACCGGGATGAAATAATGGAAAAAGAGCTGAAGTACATTGGTTCACGACTATTAAATCAATATGATGATATTGTCATTGATGGTCTTGAGGGGTATGCCTACACCGTTAGCTACAAGGGTGATGATTTTGAGCAGACTCGAAAAAAGACCGTTGTAAAAGTATTTCAAGACAAGAAACGATTCTTTGAGTTTGTTTATGATGATCTTCAAGAAGAATATGATAAGAATATCTCAGTCTTTCGAGAGACATTGGAGAATTTTCGTTTTGATGGGAGTGAGAATATTGCAACAAAAGGGGAATATGTGATTCCACAGTTTTCATTAGTCTACAGAGATACGAAGTATCATTTGTATGAGAAGGAGATTAATGCATTGGCGAGTAAAGATATCTTACGGTTTAAGACGCATAATTTTTTTCCTGAGATTCGTATGGGGAGAAAAGATGCTCTCGAGGCCATTTTTGAAGGAAAAGAGTTTGTAGAAGAAGGTCGAAATCTTTTTGATACACGGGATGGAATTGCAAATGCCTCAAAAGAACAAATTTTTATCGATACGAATGAGCCAGAATTTAATAAGATTCTTAATTATGCGGTAGAAAAAAACATTTTGACCAAAAAACCAATTTTTCGTGTAAAAGAAGGTATTACGCTTGCAGAGGCACTAACAATACTCTGCCGCGTGTATGAGCTTCCCGTTTGGAATCCACCATACACAGAGCATTTTCAATGGTATGTTCCATACATGTATCGTGGACAACTTTTAGGAGTTATTCCAGAGGGGCTTGAGCATGATTCGGTAATGAAACGTGGTCAATTTGCAGCACTTTTGTATGATTTTATTCGAATTGCTGGTGAACGGAGTGATCTGTAGAGAACATTGTATTTGAAAATACAGAGAAGACTATTTCATATGAGTTTCTTTTGATATCCTTTTTTCTGTATTTCTTTTGTTTGTATGTCTTCTTCTCAAATACTTTCTCTCTTGCAGAATCCGGGGATGATTAATTTAAAAATTCTTTCAGAGAAATCTTCACTCGATGTCTACGAAGACACGCTAAACGAGCTTCTGGAGAAAGCAAAGTCTCAGTTTCAAATGATTTTAAAAACACCCGAATCTGAGATTTCTTTTTCTTCTATTGTAGAAAAATATCTGAATCAAGATGAGGAGTTAAGTATTTTGTATGGATTTCTACATCATTTAAATGGAACATGTTCATCAGAAAAAACTCGCAGTATTGTTGAGAAATTTCAACCAAAAATGGTGGAGTATGGGAATATGGTGAATTTGAGTCCAGAATATTTTCTGCTGCTAACAAAACTTGAGAAAAAAAAAGATTCTCTTACTCCTGAGCAGAAGCGGTCTCTTGATCTTCTTCTTCGAGACATGAGAATTGCCGGTGTGCACCTGAAGGGGAAAAAGAAACAGCGACTTGAGGGAGTGAACCAGAAACTGAGTGAACTCTCCCAGCGTTTTTCAAATAATATTCTCGATAGCAGAAAAAAATTTTCATATCATTTTTCTTCTCAGGAGTCTCTGAAAGAAATGCCAGAATCAGATCTTCATGCTGCTGCTACTGAGGCAAAAGAGAGAAAGAAAACAGGATTTGTTTTTACATTAAGCCCTCCTTCGTATCAGGCAATTATGCAGTATTGTACTGATTCAGAGATTCGAAAAAGATTTTGGCAAGCAAATGTGCAAATCGCTACAAAGGGGAAGCTCGATAATCGCCCCCTTGTTCTCGAGATTTTGCAGCTGAGAAAAGAGAAAGCAAACCTTCTTGGATTTGACACATTTCCAGAATATGCTCTTCAGGATCGCATGGCAAAAACACCAGATCAGGTACTAGCAGTTTTGTCTACATTTGCAAGTGCTGCCAAACAGAAGGCACAAAAAGAATATGAACACGTGTGCCAGTTTGCGCAGCAGTCGGAGCTGCATCATTGGGATATGGGATTCTATTCAGAAAAATTAAAAGAAAAAAAATTTCATATCGATAACAAAAAACTTCGTGAGTTTTTTCCGCTTGAGCAGGTTATTTCAGGGCTTTTCCAAACAGCAGAAATACTCTTTGGCCTCACGTTTACAAAGATTTCACCACCAACATACTCAAAAGATGTGCTCTGCTATGAGGTGTACCGAGAGAAAAAACTCCTCTCTTATTTTATTTTTGATCTCTTTGCTCGCCCAGAAAAACGAGGAGGAGCATGGTGTAATGACCTCCGTCATAGGAGAAAAGGGCAGGTGCCAATTGTCGTCAATGTTTCGAATTTTGCAAAAGGGGTTACTGGAAAACCGCCGCTTTTGACCCACTATGACGTGCAAACAATGTTTCATGAGTTTGGACACGGGCTCCATGTGATGATGAGTGATAATACATATGTAAACACCGATGGTTTTCATACGGAGTGGGACTTTGTTGAGCTTCCATCACAGCTCTTTGAAAACTGGACATGGCAACAAGAGGGGCTTGAGCTTTTTGCAAAACACTTTGAAACAGGGGAGACAATCCCGAATGAGACCATCAGCGCTCTCTCTCAGAGCCGGAAATTTCTAAAGGGACTCTTTCTCCTTCGACAAAACGAGTTTGGATTTTTGGACTTCCTCCTCCACTTAGAGAGTCCTCCTAAATCTGTCGAAGAACTCGATGCAAAAACACTTGCGATTGCCAATACGTATTCTGTTTTGAAAAAACCATCATATTACCGAATGTATGCGAGTTTCTCTCATATTTTTTCTGGTGGATATGCCGCTGGATACTACAGTTACCTCTGGGCAGAAATTCTCGAAGCTGATGTTTTTCGTCAGTTTTTAAAAGAAGGAATCCTCTCTCCAAAAATGGGGAAAGAATATGCAGAAAAAATACTCATGCAGGGGGCAAAAAAAGATGGAGCAGAGCTCTTTCAGGATTTTATGGGACGAGAGCCAAACTCAGATGCACTGCTTCTGAAACTCGGGTTAGATGAAGGGTAATTTTAGAATAAAAATGGATAAAATAGTTCGCAGAGAAAAGAATCCGAATGCTAACGTTTAAAAAATATGATTTAAAAATTCTTTTAAAATTAAAAATTCATCATTTAAAATTACCTCTACATCACTCGTTCTGCTACAAATATTTTTCGATTTTTATTCGTGTTTATGGGCCAACAGGTCATGAGTGTCGAGAGTTCTTTATTTGTTGGAGGACTCAGGACAGAGAAATCATTTGGTGAAATAATTCGTTCTTCATCAATCTTGTACACAAAACGCTGCCCATTTCGGTAGATGACATACTCATCTCCTGACTTGAGCTCTCCCAGTTTGGCAAAAACATCTTTGTACTTTCCCGGGTCAGACTGGTAATACGAGCTGTGCCCACTAATGAAAACATTTCCAATCATGCCAGGGGTTGCGGTATTGGGGTAGTGAACGACTCCGTCCCTCAGAGCAGTGAGGACATCTTTCTCAAACCGACGCCAATTTTGGTTCCGAAATGAGTCATCGCCCGCCCCATAAATGATGGGAACCTGAATTCCAAGCTGCTCAATGACGAGGCAATCAGAGCATGGGGCTGGTTTTGGGGGTGAAATTTCATTGATAGATTTTGATGGTTTATCAGTTTTTTTCTCAAGAAGTCGATACAAAATTTCCATAAACTCTCCCCGAGTAATGGGGTCATCAAGACTCGAGATGCTTTTTGGAATAGCCCTTCTCTCTTCAAGTCCTCTGAGGGCTGGGTCAAACCATCTGTCTCCCTTTTTCTTTTCTTGTTCAATATCAAAGAGTTTTGCAAAAATTTTGGCAGCTTCAACTACTGAAACCCGTTGGTGTGGACGAAAAAACCCATCGGGATACCCTTTTATGATATCGAGTTGTTTGGCCACACATACTGCAGAACTAAACCAAGAGTGTTTTGGAACATCTGGAAAGAGCAGAAACTCAAGATTTCGGTAACTGTATTTTTTTGTACATGTTGTGAGTTCTTCTGGGGTAAAAGCGGTATTGGCAATAATTTTTACCAATTCAGCCCTCGTGACATATCCGGAAGGATTGAACATGGTTTCATTATTAAAACCCTTTATGATTTTTTTCTGAAAACCATAGTCAATTGCTTCTCTGTTTGGATGATTTTTCGGTACATCAAAAAATTGATGTTCGGAAGACGTTGATTGTATGAATATCTGCTCATTTCCTGCCACAGCATATTGGACGGTTTTCTCTATGTTGCTTTTTTGTCGATGCGCGATGAACGCAATACTACATACGATGATTATGGTCAGAATCAGGGAAAATGCCCGGAGAAGAAACAGATTCGCGGCATCTTGGACGAGTTGTTTTTTTGTTTTCATCATACAATTTTACAATATTTAAATAAATATGTAAATAGCTCATGTTCTTCTTTACGAATCTGAAGATGGTATTGTTTTACTGACGGTAAAACACTTTTTCTTTGAAAATGGGACTCGCTCGAAAAATCCTCGGGAACACAGTTTCACAAGTGGCAGGACGTTTTTTAACAGCCTTTTTAGCAGTTGTAGTCGTCAAGATTTTAACGGTGTACTTGGGGCAATCGGGATATGGTCAGTATGCTACTATTTATGAGTTTCTCGCTTTTTTTGGAGCTTTTGCTGATTTTGGTATTTTTACCATTGCCGTTCGTGAGATGTCACGGACAAAAAAGAATGAAGAGGTTATTTTCGCAAATACTCTCACTCTCAGAACGATGTTTACCGCAACAGCTATGCTTGCTGCTGCTGGTGTGGCTTTTCTCATTCCTCAATATCAGGGGACCGTTATTCCTCTTGGTGTTGCCATTGCTGCTCTTTCAACATTTTTTGTTATTCTTTCGGGAACACTCAGTGCTGCTCTTCAGATTCGTCTCCGTATGGAAATGGCGGCTATTGGGCTCGTCATCGGAAAAGTGTTGACTGTTCTTGCCATTGTTTTTCTCACACAGAATCTGTTTCCTGATTCCCCTCAAAAAAGTTTTTATTACCTTATTTGGGCAGGGAGTCTTGGGGCTGGGGTAACATTTCTCATTACTCTTTTTGTCACTCGCAGAATCTTCCCTGTAGCGTTTCGCTTTGATATTCCGGTAATACGGTCACTTCTTATTGAGTCTGCCCCTTTTGCTATTGCCCTTGCACTCAATACATTGTACGTCCGGATGGACATCCTTCTTCTTTCGCTTCTTCTTCCTCCCTCAATTGATGGAAAATGCCTCCATGAGTTTTGCAGTGATACAGAGGTGGGAATGTATGCCGTTGGGGCACGAATCTTAGAAATTCTTCTTATGGTCCCTATTTATTTTATGAATTCTGTTCTCCCCTCTCTGACACGAAGTATCGAAGAAAAATCAAAAAATCTTCTTGGACTGCTTCAGAAGAGCTTCCTTTTTCTTTTTGCAGTAGGACTTCCCTCTGGAATCCTTCTGTTTCTATTAGCGCGTGAAACAGCGGCACTGATTTCTACTGCTTCATTTTTAAGTGCTCCAGGTGTTCCTGGATCTGACACAGCTCTACAAATACTTTCGGGGATGATTCCCCTAGCCTTCTGTTCTATCTTTTTTGGGTTTCTACTGATTGCGAGTGGGAAACAGAAAATACTTATTTGGATTAATTTGCTCGCTGTTTTATTTAATATTGTAATAGATTTTTGGGCCATTCCCCACTATGGATTTGTCGGTGCGGCAGGAGCAACAGTCCTTTCAGAAGGAGTGATGCTTTCGCTCATGATACTGTTTACCATTCGAGTTGTGAAATTTGTTCCCCAGCGGGGGTACATGATGAAAATTTTCTTTTCAGCAGTAATTGCTGGAGGTGTTTCGTGGCTTATTCATAGTTTTGTAATAGGAACTGCATCTTTCCTCATACTCCTAATTGTCACCACTGTTTTCTTTGCTTTGTATTTTGCATTATTATGGAAATTGCAGATCATCACCCCTGCATTACTTCATGTTTTGAGAAAAAAAACAGGAGCCTCTGAGATGAAAGATGAACTTTTGTAGTGAATTTTCTGTAATTTTTCTCATGAAAATGCAGAAAAGATATCAATAAAGCTTATGAGAAAGGGATAAAATGAGGTAAGCTTCAATATACCGCTTCTATAAAAGTATTTTGAGAATAAACTATATAATATTCATTTAAAAAATGCAGGTTTTGTAATGAATATGATAGGAAAAAGCGAGTAATGATATGAAAAATATTTACAGAATATACTTTTCGATTGAACGAGAGAGGAATTGTTTGTAGTCTGCAAATATTATGAAAACATGTCTCTTGGCAATTACTGGCTCTATTTCTGCTCTTAAAGGGCCGGAAATCATTCGGAGTCTTCAGGAACAAGGTTTTCATGTGCATTGTGCTGTAACTCGTGCTGGGCGCGAATTTGTTACACCAGGTGCTTTGGCTGCTCTTTCGGGGAATCCTGTTTTAGAAAATGAATATTTTACAAAAGCAAACCTCCCTGGCGTTTTAGCAAAGCCTGGTTACGAGCACTTGGATTTTGCAAAAAATATTGACCTTCTTTTAGTTGCTCCGGCAACAGCTGACACCATTTCACGACTTGCTCAAGGGAGAGCAAATGGACTCTTTGAAACAGTTTCTCTGGCGACCAAGGCACCTATTGTTATTGCTCCGGCGATGAATTCGGCAATGCTCTCTTCTGAGGAGGTCAAAGTGAATATTGACATTCTTAAAAAAAGAGGTATTGAGATTTTGCCTACAGAAAGAGGAAAACTTGCATGTGGAGAAGAGGGTGATGGAAAACTCCTCCATTCAGACAATATTGCATTCTTTTCTCAAAGAGCTGTTTCAAAACCACTTCTGAGTGGAAAAAAAATACTCATCACTCTTGGCTCGACGAGAGAACCGATTGATCCAGTACGTGTATTGAGTAATAGTAGCTCCGGAAAAATGGGAATAGCTCTCGCAAAAGAGGCATTTTTTCTCGGAGCAGAGGTCTTTATTGTCGCAGGGAGTACAGAAGAAAAAATTCCAGATATTTTTGCTGAACAAACCTCTGTTCGCACAGGGAGAGAAATGCTTCGTGCCATTGAAAAGAGAATAGATACCTGCAATATGGTATTTTTTGTGGCAGCAGTATCAGATTTTATGCCCGTAAAATATGCTGACAAAAAAATTGATAAACAGTCTTCTTTTTCTCTCGAATTAAAAAAAACCATTGATATTGCTGCGACAATAGGAAAGAGAAAAAGAGAAAATCAAAAATTGTATGGGTTCGCTCTCCAAACAGGCACCTCAGAGGAAGCAGAAAAGAAGGCACGAGATAAAATGAAAAAAAAATTTCTTGATGGAATCATTGTCAATTCCCCTGAAGTTCTTGGAAGTGATAGTGGAGAGATGGTATTTCTTATTGATGGTGAGCAAAAAAAAATTTCTGGTAAAAAAGAAAGATTGGCACAGGAAATCCTTCAAAAAATAATAATGAAGTTGGCACTCTAAAACGCAGGTGAATTCGAGGCTCATTCCGAGTGAAACGAAGAAAAGAGACCGAAGATACTGTGCCCCGGTGGAGAACCGGGGTTTAAAGAAAGAAATGAAAAAAACTCTTGACCTGATGAAGTTGGCACTCTAAAATAGCGAGTGCTAAATTCGCAGTTGCATTCGAGATGACAGATAAAATCCGAAAGAAACTGCGTCCCGCATTTGCTCTCTTACAGGAGAGTCATAATCAGATGTGGGATTCACCTTTTCCTTTATCAAAGACAATTATGTCAAAAACTATTACCCCCCTCTTTGCTCGCGTAGTCGTCCAGCCAAAAACAGCTGAGGAAAAAACGGCTTCAGGTATTTTTCTTCCGGAAACGGTCTCAAAAGACAAACCGATGGAAGGAAAAATTATTGCTGTCGGTCCTGACTGCAAGGCAGTAAAAAAAGGAGACGCAGTAGTGTTTAAAAAATACTCTCCAACTGAAATTGAGATTGGAGGAGTAGAATATTTTCTTCTCGATGAAGAGGATATCCTCGGAAAAATCTCATAGAGATTTTCAAAATTTTATTTTTTTTCTTTTCAAACGAATATGGCAAAACAAATTATCTTTTCCGACGATGCTCGTAAGCAGATGTTTACTGGTGTAAAACAGCTCTCAAAGGCTGTTCGTGTAACAATGGGTCCAAAAGGACGAAACGTCGCCATTGAAAAAACGTATGGAGCTCCTACTGTCACAAATGATGGTGTCTCCATTGCAAAAGAGATTGAGCTCAAAGACAAAATGGAAAACCTTGGGGCTCAACTCGTCAAGGAGGCGGCAAGTAAGACAAATGACGTCGCAGGAGATGGAACAACAACGGCAACAGTTCTTGCGTACGCAATGATTGCAGAAGGACTTCGAAATATTACTGCTGGAGCAAATCCAATGGTGGTAAAAAGTGGTATGGAAAAAGCAGTTGCAGCCGTTGTTCAGGAACTCGAAAAGCAGGCCAAGACCATTAATAAAAAGGAAGAAGTGGCACAGGTGGCATCGATTTCTGCACAAAATCAAGAGGTAGGAGCTCTTATTGCTGAAGTAATGGACCTTGTTGGGAGAGACGGAGTCATCACCATTGAAGAAGGACAAACACTTGGGCTTTCAAAAGAAGTGGTAGAAGGAATGCAGTTTGATAGCGGATTTATCTCTCCGTACATGGTGACAGATACTGCCCGAATGGAATCTGTTTTTGAAAAAGCAAAAATTCTTATCACTGATAAAAAAATCGGATCAATACAGGAGATTCTTCCACTGGTAGAGGCTTTGGCTCAATCAGGAAAAAAAGAATTGGTCATCATAGCTGAAGATATTGAGGGTGATGCACTCGCAACACTCGTCGTGAATAAGCTTCGGGGAACATTTAATGCACTCGCAGTAAAAGCTCCTGCTTTTGGTGATCGTCGAAAAGCAATACTAAAAGATATTGCTGCTCTTACTGGGGCAACAGTTATTTCTGAGGAGGTAGGGCTTAAGCTTGAAAATGCAACAATTGACGATCTGGGAGAAGCAAGAAAAATTATCGCTACAAAAGATGATACAACTATTGTCGAAGGTGCTGGGAAAGGAGAAGAGGTTGAGTCTCGCATCAATGAAATCAAAGCTGAAATCGAAAATACGAGTTCAGATTACGATCGAGAAAAGCTTCAAGAGCGTCTTGCTCGACTCTCAGGAGGAGTTGCAATTATCCGCGTGGGAGCAGCCACAGAAGTCGAACTGAAAGAACGAAAACATCGAATTGAAGATGCCCTTTCGGCTACTCGAGCAGCAGTCGAAGAAGGAATTGTTGCCGGAGGAGGAACTGCTCTTCTCCAATCTTCAAAGATTCTTCAGAAACTTATTGACACTTGTGAAGATTCTGATGAAAAAGTTGGAATGAAAATTGTCTACGATGCCCTTTCTGCTCCAGTAAAACAGATTGCTGACAATGCTGGAATGAGTGGAGAGGTAGTGGTTGAAAGAGTCCGATCAGAAAAAACAGGGATTGGATTTAATGCAGCAAAAGAAGAATATGAGGGGATGGCTGAGGCAGGAATCATAGACCCAAAAAAAGTAACTCGTGCCGCACTTCAAAATGCCGCCTCTGTTGCATGGGTGTTCCTTACCTGTGATGCAGCTATTACCGAAATCCCAGAAGAGAAATCAGAGGCGGCTCCAGCAATGCCTGGAGGTATGGGAGGCATGGGAGGAATGGGGGGAATGGGAGGCATGATGTAGGGGGAAAACAATCTCTGAAAGAGAACAAAAAATTCACTGAAAAACCAGTGGATTTTTTGTATTTTTCTGGAAAAAAATTCTTGATAAAAAAGTATTATTATGCAATAATAAACGACTGAATAAAAAATTTCTTACGAATGGAGAAAAAAACCAAGGATAATATCTTTCCGTCGGGTACCTTTCACGGGCAGAAGCCAGTAAAAAAGTCTGAAAAAAAGGAGATACAAAAAAAGGAGACATTCTTTCTCCATATTCCCTACAAAGACTCTGCCTGTCGATTAACCCGAAGGGTGAAGTTCCAAGTATTGTCATCTGAAAAAAATGATGAACACTTCTCCGATGCTTCAGCACTTCTTCATATTCCTGCATCTCCAGAGGAAGCAGGAAAGAGAAAAAATCCTGAGGTGCCATCGCCAGTGACTCCATCTGTACAGAAAAAGGGAGAGGGTACTTTCAAAATACAGACGGCACAGATCCTTGAGAAGAAAAGGGCTCTTGCTCTTCCGATGGCGGTTCAAGCTGTTTCCCCAAAGAATGTTCCGGCTTATCGGATGTCTCATGCTGCCATTCCTGTTGTAGATAAAAGGGGGGAAATACAGTTTCCTGCAAAGAAAATGCAGCCTGTCCCGTGTGAAAAAAGACAATCCGTTTCTCTTCAAAAGATTCATTCGCAGAGTCTTGTTGTCTGTCCTGTTCAAAAGAAAATGCTGCCCGTTTCTCTTTCATCTAATGATCATATTGTCTATGGACAAAAGAGATCTCAGGCAGTAAGCAAAGAGATGGTTTCTGAGAAGATTCCTCATTTTCAAAAAAAAGAAGAAACACATCATATCCCAATCGATACAACTCACGTTTCACAGACGATAGACATCCCTGTACGAGATGTTACACCGCAGGTTTCATCATTTGATGATGACAAAGAGTTGAGAAATATTATTACAACAATCCGAAAAGATTTTTCTGGGCTTTCTCGAATTCGTCCATTGCCTGAGCAGACACAAGAAGTCGATAGTCGCATGAAGGAAGAGGTTTCTGTGCGGACAAAGAAAAAGGCAAGTCTTTTTGCAAGACTTCAGGGGAAAAGGGCAGAAAAAAAGAAAGCACTCGAACAAAAAAAGAATCAGAGAAAAAAGACTGGAGTGCTGGGAGAAATCGTAAAATTCTCAGCAACAACAGCAATCATTTTTATTGTCTCTTTTGCGGTCATGAACGCTTCGGCGATTAATGAGCTCATCTCTGCAAAAATAGACCCTGTTGGAGTTGTCAAAAAACAGATTGCTCTTGAAAAAATTATTTCTGAAAGAAATTTCGCTCCCATTTTACCAACGGCAGGGATGAAACATGAGAATCGAAAAGAATTCCCCGATCTAAATCTCAATATTGGTCCTTTTGAAAACAGGATAGTAATTCCAAAAATTGGAAAAAATGTACCAATAGTCGATGTAAAAACTGATGCTCTTCAGAAAGGCGATTGGGATAGGCTCGAAACAGATATTCAAGATGCTCTTCAGGATGGTGTTGTTCATTACCCTGGAACGGCTCAACCCGGTCAAGTAGGAAATGTTTTTATCACCGGACATAGTTCATACTATCTTTGGGATCCTGGAAAATACAAAGATGTTTTTGCTCGACTTCATGATCTTGATGTTGGTGATGAATTTGTTGTGTATTGGAATCAAGACTCCTATCGATACAAAATTCGCGAACGAAAAGTTGTTCCGCCAGAAGAGACAAATGTCTTAAAGCAACCACGACATGAAAAAATCGCAACACTGATGACATGTACTCCGGTAGGAACAGCAAAAGATAGACTTGTGCTTATTGCAGAACAAATTTAAAAATTGGAGAGAAGAGAAAAACAATGCTGGAAAAGAATCCGAATGATGCTTATTTTTTGAGGAATTAGTTCATCATCCCAATTCTTATTTTCTGTCAAAGGAATTGACTGGAAGAATTTTCCTTTTTTTTGGCATTCTCAGAGTATATTTTTCTGACGAAAAAGAATCTCATGATGTACATCGGTCGAATTTTTTTTCTGGGTATCTTCTTTTTTCCGTTCTCCTGTTTCGCAAGCCCGATTGATACTGTAAAAAATTGGGGGTATCAACTTCAGAATATTCAGGCGAAAGATATTCGAGATGCTAAACACGATCTCATCGTAATAGATTATTCACCAGATGGGAGTGATGAGAATCGATTTACAAAACAAGAAGTGGCAGAGATGAAAAAGGACGGAAAGCTTCTCATTGCATATCTCTCTATTGGTGAGGCGGAGATGTACCGTTTTTATTGGAACTCACAGTGGGAGTCACCAAAACAAACAAACTGCCTAAAAAAATATTTTAATACACTCCATCAAAGCTATGATTGGAAGAATGTATGTCCGAAAGGAAACACGGGTCTTGTTGGTGAAAAAAATCCTGATTGGGATGGAAATTACTCTGTAAAATATTGGGAAAAAGAGTGGTGGGATGATGCTATTGTGCCATATTTAAACCGCATTTACAGTGCCGGTTTTGATGGAGTGTACCTTGATCTTGTGGACGAGTATGAGTATTGGTCCGAAAAAGGTATGCCCGAAAAAAAACTTGCTGATGATATGGCAAAACTTATCTGGAAAATCTCTCTCCTCTCAAAAAGAAAGATGGGGAAGGATTTTTTAATCATTCCACAGAACGGAATATCGATTATTCGAGTCTTGGGTGCAAAATGGAAAGCACGATACTTTTCTGCTATCGATGCCATTGCTCTTGAATCTCTCTTTTTCGATACAACAAAAAGAGAGAGAATAACTCGATTGCTCATTTTAAAAGAGTATCAAAAAAGAGGAATTCCCATATTCGTGGTGGAATACTCTCGAAAAAAATATCTCTCAAGGCTCCTTTCGCGAATCAAAACATATGAGAAAGCATATGGAATTTCTATCATTCCTTTTCGGGCAGCAAATGATGTTCAGCTGAACGAACTCTATAAACCATTGAGAAGGAAATAATAATTATTAATTTAAAATCAATGAAAAAAATATGTTCACTAGTAGTGGCTTTTTTCGTGTTTTCTTCGTCTCTCTCTTCTGCTTTGGCAGAAGAGTTCATTGAAACTCCCTCTCCCTTTGATGGGGTACTTCTGCCTGATCCTGAGTTTGTCTCTGAACCAGAACAGGCAGTTATTTCTGCAGAGTTTGGAGATATTCAAATTTCTGAAATCTTGAGTAATGCCAGTACTGGTGAACAAGAGTGGGTTGAGATTGTTTCACTTGTGGAAGATGAGCGGTCTTTGGCGCAGTTTACACTCTCAGATGCTGTTGGCGTTATTTTTACATTTCCTGAAGATGCCATTCTTGCTGCTCATGAGAGAGTAGTACTCTCTGGCTGGGCTAATAAACTCAATAATACAGGGGATTCAGTGGTCATAAAAAATTCTGCTGGGGAGATTGTTACACAAGAGGTCACTTTTCCTGCCTTGAGTAAAGAAGAAAGTTGGGCCTTTAATGGAGACCAATACCTCAAGACCACACTTGTTACTCCAGGAGAAGAAAATGAATTTGTTTCTCCGGAGGATCCAAAATCTGAAGAACCCGTATCAACCCCAGAACAAGACCCTCACCAGACCCCAGAAACATCTCCACCTCTTTCACCAGATATTCCGTATCCTGACCCCGGAGAAGTGATTATTAGTGAAGTGGTGAGCAATCCTCTTGAGAATGATCAAGAGTGGGTAGAGCTCTTCTCCCAGTCTTCACAAGAGCGGAGTTTAAAAGATTGCACCCTTTCTGATGAAAATGGAGTAATCTTTACTTTTAGGGCAGAATCAACACTGCTTCCGTTTGAGTTTTTAGTGCTCTCTGGTTGGGGAAATAAACTCAATAACACGGGAGATTCTGTTGTTCTTCGATCACCAGATGGAAAAATACTGGCAGAGGCATTGTCCTTTCCTCCTCTCGAAAAAGGAGAGAGTTGGCTTCCAGAAGAAGCGAAAAAGGGTATCCCGACAAAAGGAGAAGAGAATATTCTTCTCCTGGATGAGATTTCAAATACTCCAATACCAGAAGTAAGCCCCCCGATAGACGAAGGAGATGCTGTTTTTCCTGAGGTTGGTGACATTTTTCTTTCAGAAATAATGAGTAATCCTCTTGAGGGAGATGAATGGGTGGAGCTTTTTTCTTCTGCAATCGAAAAGATTTATGTGGGAGGTATGGGAATCTATGATGAGAAGGGAAAAATATTTACTATTCCCATCGGGACAGTCGTTGAGCCGGGTGAATTTCTCGTTATTTCTGGGTGGAAAAATAAGCTCAATAATGATGGTGATTCCGTGAGTGTAAGGCTCATTGACGAGAGTATTATCAGTGAAGTTGATCATTTTCCATCACTGGAAAAAGGGGTTTCTTGGGCTTTTGATGGACAGGGATTTAAAAAAACGGGGTCTCCCACTCCAGGACAAGAGAATGTTTTTACAACGCCGGCAAAATCTTCTGCAAGTTCTTCAGGCGGGTCTTCTACAGCAACAGGGAAGAAGTCCTCACTCGTCAAAACAAAAGCAGTCACACCTTCTGCGGGAAGAGAATCATTTCAACTTCAAATATCCGAGGTCCTTTTTCGAGGGGCAAAGGAAGACTATGTTGAACTCTATTGCAAAGAATGTGATCTCGATTTGGGAGGCATTCGACTAGCAGATGATGATACTGTTTTTGAGTTTCCACCAGAAACATACGTGAAATCGGGTGAGTATGTCCTTGTGCATTTCTCTAAAGAGTCGCAGGATGATTACTATGAAGATGGGGTCTGGCATTTTTGGTCTCAGAAGAAAGGTCTCACGGCAACAGATGAAACCATTTTTGTTCTTGATTCTCGTGGAAATGTTGAAGATGCCCTTTGTATTGCGAATCAAAATGGAGATTTCTCTTCTGGTGAAAAAAGAGACATAACCCAGCTCATTCACCAGAACGTGTTAAAGGCACATCATCCACTTGATGAGGAGATATGTTTTGATTCTCGAAAGTTACAAAAAGACATCGCCCTTGTTTTTTCAGGTACAAAATCACTTTTTGCATCTCACGATTATTTTGCGAGTACAAAAATGACTCCTGGGCAAAAAAACCCTCTGCCTCCACAACATATTCGTCCAAACATACTTTCTGTTTCTGAGAGTTTTCTGTTACCCAATGATACTGTTGTTATTAAAATACAAAACGGAGGAACAAAACTTCTTCCATTAGGTGATTTTTCTCTCGCATATGACTCTCTCCAAGAGGATGGACTCATGCATCAAGAAAGTATCACCCTTCCAGATGAAATACTTGTTCCTCAGGAGATGAAGTACATATTTCTTCCAAATTTTTCCTCAGGAAATGTACAGATTGTCGATCACTGGGGAGATGTTTTTCCCACAGCAGAGATTGTCCCATCTTCTCCCTTTCTCCCTGGGTGGGGAGACATTCGCCTTTCTGAGATTTTCCCAAATCCAGAGGGAGCAGATGCAGGATCTGAGTACATCGAATTGTTGTGTGAATCAGAGCAATGTAATACTGATTCAGTGGTCCCTTTTGTGAATTCAGAAAAAATTACCATTCCAGAAACTCTTTTGAAAAAAGGTGAGACCTTTCTTATTTCTGATGTTTCTCTGCGAAATACGAATCTCTCCCTTGAGGTGTATGATTTCTCTCGGAAAACACTCGAGAGTGTGACGATTGCTCATGCTCCGGAAGGAGAGAGCTACAGCATGTATGCCGATGAGTTCTCTTGGGAGGCACCGACACGAGGGCATCAAAATATGCCAGCCGATATGCATGCTTCTACTGACAGTGATCATGACGGTATTCCTGATGTCTCTGAATGGCTTTTGGATTCAAACCCCTTTGAATTAGATGAAAAAAATTCCCCCGTACACAAGCTCTTTTCTGCATATGTAAAAAAGTCAGCGTCTCTTACTATTTCTGAAGAGAAACAAGGAGTTCGGTTTTCTGGAAAGACTCTTCCCCATGCGAAAGTAGTGGTAGTTCTCCATTCACATCGACATTCAGTTGCTACTTCATCAGATGAAAATGGAGTATTTTCATTTGTAGCACATCCAGACATACAGCCAGGAAACCATCAAGCAGATATGATTATTGCTTCTCAAGAAAAAGATATTTTTGTCATTCCTCAAAAAACGCAGGTGCGACTTACAAAAAATCACCATAAAAATATACTACACGATGTCTCTTTCGCGCTCGTCCTTCCAAATCCTACTGGGTCAGATGCTGAGCAGGAGACAGTAATATTACAAAACAATGAGGATGTTGCCGGATGGATTCGTGGAGTACGACTTCTTTCCCAATCAACTGAAAAGACTCTTCCAGATATGTATTTTAAACCGAGACAGCGAAAAATGATTCCTTCTGATAACCTGCCGAACCTCAATAATACAAAGGGTGAGTTGCGCCTCGTTCGTGCTGATACACAACAAATGGATTCAATTTCTTGGAGCAAGGCAAAAGAGGGGCAGTGGTTTGGGGAGCAAGCACCGGTGTATGTCGCGCGAAGTAAGAAAAAGTCAAAGGCTTTTCGAAAAAAACCAGGAAATAAATCTCCATCAGAGATTGTATATCCCATGCATGAATATGTGGGTACGTTAGCATTCATTGAACAGGGACAACTTGGGCTTCGCCACCCAGACGGAAAACTTATTCTCTATCGGATCGACAACTCTCTCTCCAGCGAGACACTCTCTGGCTTTTTAAGCAGTAACCAACAAATACGCATTCAAGTGCAAAATGGAGCAGTTATGGGAGTCGATCTCGCCCCTCAATCACAGGCTCCTGCTGCGAATGTGATGGAAAAAAGTTCAAATCTTCTTTTTGTCTTTCTTCTCTTGTTACTCTTTCTGGGGGCATCGACTCCCCTCTTGTATCGTTTTCTCTTTCAAAATAAATACGCTGAAGGATAAATGAAGCGTTTGAATGTTTTCATGAAAAAAGATACAAATGGGGTACATATTTTGGTATAAATGAAACAAGGGTGTATATTTTGCGGAATAATTGCAGGTGCTATCTCCTCAAGCAAAGTCTATGAGGATGATCAAGTTGTTGTTATTAATGATATTAATCCAAAGGCAAAAGTACATTTACTTATTTTGCCAAAAAGACACATTGACTCTGTTTCCGAATTGAGAGATCTCGATGAGCAGCTCATGGGACACATGATTTTTGTTGCAAAAAAAGTAGCTGATGAACAGAATCTTAAGGGGTACAAGCTCCTCTTAAACGTGAATAAAGAAGGAGGACAAGTAGTTTTTCACATTCATATGCATTTGCTTGGTGGTGGCCCTATCAAACTTTCAGAGTGTTAATGGGGAGCAAAAGATGGACAAGAGTTTCACGTATTTATGAGAATGATTTTTAGTACCATTAAGCAGCCTTTCTTGAAGACTCTATGAATCATCGTCTTTCCAAACTGAGAGAATCCTTACAAAGTGGTCACAGAGATGCTGTGCTCCTGTCTGATTCATTCTCTGTTCAATTTTTTAGTGGTTTTTCTAGTAGTAATGCGTTGTATTTGATTACTGGTACAAAAGAAATTTTCATAACCGATCCCCGATATCTTTCTGGAGCAAAAGAGTTTTTTTGTTCTTCAGAGGTTGAGGTGCGAAACTTCCCCAAAAAGGAAGAGTGGAAGAATTTTTTTCAGGAATTAGGTGTTACAAAATTGGGAATTGAAATGAGCAAAGTATTGGTGACAACATTTCGTCAGTGGGAAGAGAGTTTTTTTCTTCAGCTAGAGGATTTTTCTCCTGTTGCAGAAAAGATCCGCGCAGAAAAATCTACAAGTGAGATTGTTGCTGCTCAAAAAGCAGCCAGTATTGCAGATGAGGCTCTCAAAAAAGTACTTCCACTATTGCAGCCAGGTATCTCAGAAAAAGCATTCTCGTGGGAACTCGAAAAAGCAGGTCGAGAGCTCGGAGCAGAGAAGGTCTCCTTTGAAGCGATTGTGGCTTTTGGTGAGCACTCCGCGGTGCCACATCATTCTCCGACAGAGCGAGTTCTCCAAAAAAATGATGCAATTCTCATTGACTGGGGATTTATTGCTGATGGGTTTTGCAGTGACTGTACTCGATGTTTTTTTATGGGAGAGCCGAGTGATGAGTGGATAAAAACGTACAAAAAAGTCCTTGCGGCTCAACAGGCAGGTATTACCGCAATGCTCCCCGGAAAAGAAATAGCGAACGTTCAACAGGTGACAGAAGATGTTCTCGGAGAAAAAATGTTACATAGCTTTGGTCATGGGGTCGGAGTTGAGGTACATGAATTTCCGGGCATCTCGACAAAATCAAATGATATGTTTATCAAAAATATGCTCGTAACTGCTGAACCAGGCCTTTATCGAGCAAGAGAGTTTGGCATTCGAATTGAAGACATCGGAGTAATTGAAAAAAATGGATTCCGAAGTCTGACAAAATTCCCAAAAAATATTGAAAGTACTCTTTTGCAAAAGAATGAAAAGTAAGATTTTCATTGCCATTTTTTTTGTTCTTTTCTTGGGGTGTATTGCACCATTTTTTCTTACTTCAGCGGTATCTCCTGACCTTCAGAGCCGGGCGATGGTTACCCATGTGATAGATGGTGATACATTTGATGTCCTGATAGGGGATAGGCAAGAGAGAGTTCGTATTCTTGGGATAGATACCCCAGAGCTCAAAAAAGGGCGAAAACGATCATGTTATGGGCAAGAGGCATATGTCTTTGCTCGCAATATTCTTTCTGGACAAGAAGTACTCCTTATTCGGGATGAATTATCAAAAGAGAAGGATAAATATGGTAGACTTTTGCGAACAGTAAAAGTACAGGGAAGATATGATCTCTCTGTTCTTCTTTTGGCGACGGGGTATGCGGCTGTGTACGAATATGAAGATTTTCATAAAAAATCGTATTACAAAAAACTAGAGAGGTTTGCACAAAAACGCGGTTTTGGAATTTGGAGTGATTCATGTCGTGAGTAAAGAGTTCTCATATTTGAAAAAAGACTAACGCTATTTTCATTTGTTTTGTCCTCCATTACACATTCGTCTTATTAAAGCCGACTGCTCCATTACGGAAAAGGGATTTTTTGAAATCATTTAAAAATAACTCCCGTTATTTTTTCTGATTTCTCCTCCGCTCCATGCCTTCCTATCGGAAGTCATTTCCGCTGCGGAACAAAAATCTCGCATTTGTCTCGGAACGGAAATCTCGCATTTATATGTAGTAATTTTGTATGAAAAATGTCATAATAAAAGGAATATTTTTAGAGGAATGCATTTTTCGGAAAAACCCATAGAAGTCATTATGAATGAGCTTGATACATCTCAGTCAGGCTTAAAACAGCACGAAGTGAAAAAGAGACTCCAAAAATATGGAAAAAATATTCTCCCACACAAAAAGAAGAGTCTTATAAAGATGTTTTTTCTTCAGTTCCATAGTCCTCTTATCTATATTCTTCTGGCCGCAGTGATTATCTCGATTTCGGTTCCCATTCTTCAAAATGGGCATCTTGGAATTCATGATTTCATTGATCCAATAGCCATTTTTATAGTGCTTTTTCTCAATGCAGTTTTTGGATTTTTTCAAGAGATGAAGGCGGAGAATACTTTGGAGGCATTAAAAAATATGCAGCCAAATATCTCAACAGTTATTCGAGGGGGGAAAAAAATACAAATCAATCGGACTCAACTCGTTCCGGGAGATATTCTTTCTCTCTCTGAGGGAGATAAGATTCCTGCTGATGCTCGAATTATAGAATCTCATAAGGTGAAAGTAATTGAATCCGCACTAACGGGCGAGTCGTCTTCAGTGAGTAAAGATTCTCAATGGATTGGCTCGGGAGCGCTGGGCGATTTAAAAAATATGGTTTTTTCAGGAACATCGATTGCAATGGGAAGAATGACGGCGGTTGTTGTTTCTACGGGAGTTCAAACAGAAATGGGAAAGATTGCCCTTCTTATTACGCAAGCAAAGAGCCCAAAAACCCCTCTGGAAAAGAGATTAGAAAAACTTGGGAAACAAATCGGTATCGTCGTCATTGCCCTCTGCGGAATAGTCTTTGCTCTTTCATACCATCAGGGGCTTGGGTTTGCAGATGCTCTTATCACTGCAGTAGCTCTGGCAGTATCTGCTGTTCCAGAAGGATTACCCGCCGTTATGACCATTTCTCTTGCTGTTGGTGTAGGACTTATGGCGAAGAAAAAAGCCCTCGTACGAGAGCTCAGAGCAGTGGAGACACTCGGAAGCGTTACAGTAATAGCATCCGATAAGACAGGGACGATTACTGAGAATAAAATGAAGGTGGTCGCTGCATTTTTAGAAGACAAACATATTACAACAGATGACTTGAGTGAGTTGGGAACATCCGAAACGGGAAAGCGAATGCTGGAAGTAGCAGCGAGCTGCAATGATGCTGAGCTTCCAAATTTGGGAGATCCAACAGAGGTCGCCCTTCTTTCTCTTGCAGATCGTTTTTTTGTTTCTCCGAGAAGGAGACTTGATGAAACACCTTTTTCCAGTGAAACAAAGTGGATGGGAACAAATCATAAAATTGATGGAAAGGAGTATGAGTTTATTAAGGGCGCTCCAGAAGTGGTATCCACGTTTTGTAAGTCATCTGTCCAGAAAGAAATTGAACAAGGTGCCATCACTATGGCCAAAAGAGGGCTCAGAACAATCGCTGTTGCTATTCGAGAAAAAAAGAAGAAAAAAGCAGAATTTCTTGGGATATTTGGACTTCTAGATCCACCTCGAAAAACAGCTCGTTCAGCCATAGAAAAGGCACAAGGTGCAGGTATTCGAACCGTTATGATTACCGGAGACCATGCTATTACTGCTGGTACAATTGCTAAAAAAGTAGGTATTATGGGGCGCGTAATTGAGGGGGAAGAAATCGAAAAAATGCCAGATGTTCAGTTACAAAAAGCAACAGAAGAGGTAAATATTTTTGCAAGAGTCTCACCAGAACACAAAGTGAGGATATGTAAGGCATTACAGAAAAATGGACATGTTGTTGCCATGACAGGAGATGGTGTGAATGATGCTCCTGCTATTTATCAGGCAGAAGTCGGTGTCTCTATGGGAAAAGTCGGTACAAGTGTCGCCCGGCAAGCGAGTGACTTGGTTTTGCTTGATGATCGGTACGCAACGATTGTTGCGGGTGTGGAAGAAGGGCGGCGAATCTTTTCAAATATTAAAAAGTCTGTTTCATTTTTGATGCGGACAAACTTTGATGAAGTATTTCTTATTCTAGCCTGTTCTTTTTTCGCACTTCCTCTCCCCGTTCTTCCGATTCATATCCTCTTCTTAAATCTTCTGACTGACTCTTTTCCAGCACTCTCTCTTGCCATGGAACCAGCCGAGGAAGGCTCCATGAAGCAAAAGCCTCGGCCGCTAAAAAATGGATTCCTTCATGGACAAATGGGTTTTATTCTTGCTATCGGGCTGTTGGGGGCATTCACAGAGTTTTGTATCTTTTATTTCTTTTACGAACGCCTCCCTCTTCCCCAAGTACAGACACTCGTTTTTTCAACACTTATCCTTGCGGAGTTAGCACTTATTTTTTCTGTGCGAACGGACACACCTTTTCTGCATCAGAAACATCATATTTCAAAGAATCCATGGGTATTTCGATCGGTTGTTTTAGCAGGAATCTTTCTCCTCTTGGGAATTTTCAGTCCACTTCATATTATTCTGAAGCTCGAGCCTTTTCCTGTACTGCTTTGGAGTGTCCCCATTATAAATGCAGGATTCTTCTTCTTTCTTTCAGAATTTATCAAGAGTGTGTCTTGGAAGCGGCAGTACAAGGTTTCTGTCTCTTAAAAAACGATCTTTAGAAGCTCTTTTATTGGCAAATCTCTTGTTGCTTGTTTGCGATTTCGGCAGCTAAGTGAGTAGTAATATAAAACTGTTTTTTCTCCTTGTTGACAGCAATTCCCACTCCAATCTTTGTAAAGCTGGGGTTAAAAATGGCGTTGTAGTGCGGTCGTGAGCTGAGATTTTTTTCTCGGATATAAAACTCAAATATCTCTCGAATTTTAGTAATCATTTCAGCAGTACAATCACTTTTTTGACAATTCCAAGATCCATATCCAATATTTTCAGTAAAGGTAAATCCATTAACATTCGTAAATTCAATGCCTTGGTCACGAAACCACTGAGTGATGGCATCATAGTCGTAATATGCTTTTTGACCGGGGCGTTGATGGTTTATGACACCCTGCTGTGCAGAATATTCTGACCAAAAGGTTGCTGTTCTACTGAGGTATTCATCGAGTCGGTATGCGGGAAGTTTTGCGCTTCTTCGTTCATCATTATACCATGAGAGCCATGTCTCGCGTACTGTATCCATGTCGACACCCAAAATATTTTGGGAATCAAATGGCAGACAGTTAGAATCCATTATCATACTTCCGGGTTTAAAATTTTTATTGGTTACCTTGTTTTTTAATCTCCAGACAAGTTCCGACATATCACTTCGAGTGATCTGGTAATGAAGCCCTGTTATTGTCGGAGGAATAGCTCGTTTTTTAGAGAGGGCATTTATGTATCCGGTATACCACTCTCCCTCGGTATTATTTACCGGAAGTTGAAAGGTTTGAGCAAGAATTTTGGCAACAGCAGGAAACGCAATTTTTTTTTCAGGACCAAATGTACCATCTGGAAAACCACTAATAATACCTCTGTTTTTTGCAACACAAACGTATGGAGCAAACCATTCCCCTAAAGGAACGTCTGAAAAGTACACATATGGACTATCAAGGAGTCCGTGTGATTTGATGCATGTATCAATTTCTTCTTGAGGAACTTGTGAACCAATAACAATCTTCGTAAATGCCGCTCGGCTGATAGTATTCTCTGGACGAAAGGAGTCATCATCAAAACCGGTAATGATTCCATTCTCTGCAAGATATTGAATAGCCTCATAATTTTCATGAGACTGAGGGACATCAAAAAACTTTAAAATGGCCTTGCTCTCAACGGGAATAAAAAAGACACAAAGGAGGAAGAAATAGCCAATAGTAATGTTCTTTTTCATGACAAAATGCACACCTTTTCATTTTAGAGTATGACAAAATTTTTCAAAAAAATCGAGAAAAACAACGAGTGGACCTCTTCATTCTTGTGAAATGAGAATAGGTTCATGAGAAGAGGTAAAGAAAATATCTCGACAAGAGACAGAAATACTGACACAATCGAGATGTATTTTAATTCTCTTTGGAAAGCTACATTACACGAGAAGAGGCTGCTGATTGTTTAGGTGTTTCAACACGAACACTAGATCGGTATGTACGAAAAAAAATCTTAAAATCTCATAGGAGAGGAAGAAGGACAATGTTCCTTCGTCTCGATGTCGAGTCTGTAATCGAAACCCCTACTCCACAGTCACATGTTGTATCTGAAGTTCAAGAAACTCTTCCTACTAAACAAGATCCTGACATTGCAGCACTCGTAAGTCTTACGACAAAAATGCATCATGAACTCCAACAAAAGGAGTCGGAAATTTCTCGATTACATTTTCAGTTGGGGAAGTATCAGGAGATTTCAAAAAATAGTATTCCGCTTTTAGAAGCGAAAAATAAAGAAAGAATAGATGAAAAACAAATTACAACTCTTAAACGAGAGGTTCGTTCAGTCCGTTCCGGGCGATTCTTCTTTTTCGTTCTTTCTGCTCTTTTATTGGGGGCTGTGGGAATTCTCTCAAGTCTTCTTTTTTACTGATTTTCTTTATATTTCATAAGAGAAAAAGAGTAAAAAATCCTCAATCCTTTTTAGAAAAAGCTTGCAAAATATATTTTTATTCCTTATAAATATATCCTTTTTTCTCTCTTCCTGTTTTTATGTGTGGAATCGTCGCCGTTTTTGGGAAAGAAAATGCATCACAGATCGTACTCGATGGGCTCAAAAATCTTGAGTACAGGGGGTATGATTCTTGGGGAGTTGGAACACCAGGAGAAGGTAAAGTCGAAATTGAGAAGCAAATTGGTAAGATTTCTGAAGCGATTCTTCCTGATTCTTTTCCACAAAAAACACTCGCCATTGGTCACACCCGATGGGCCACACATGGTGGTGTTACTCCAGAAAATGCACACCCACATTTTAACGAAGAGAAACAGATTGCAGTAGTACATAATGGTATTATAGAAAATTTTGTAGAACTCCGAAGTGAGCTGAGAGGGAGAGGGCATGTATTTTTTTCTGATACTGATACAGAGGTTCTTTGTCATCTTATGGAGGAGTATATAGATGATGGAAAAACTCTCCTAGAAGCTGCACAGTGTACTGCTAATCGCTGTGAAGGAAGATTTGCCTTTGTTGTGCTCCATTATGGTGAGAATTGCCTCGTCGCTGTTCGAAGAGGAAGTCCTCTTATTCTTGGCATCGGAGAAAATGGAGATGCATATCTTGCGAGTGATACGCCAGCATTTATCAATCATACTCAAAAAATTCACTACATCGATGATGGGGAGATTGTGTATCTTGAAGATTCAAAAATTACCGTCCATTCTCTTGAGACACTTGAACCCATTGAAAAAAGAGAAGTTACTCTTGATATCACACCAGAAGATGCAACAAAAGGAAGTCATGCTCATTTTATGATTAAGGAAATTTATGAGCAAAAAGATACAATTGCTCGTGCAACAAACCAAGATAGTCAAGAAATAGAGAAAATCGCAGAAGAGATAAGTAAAGCGCGAGGAACATTCCTTATCGGCTGTGGAACAGCTCATAAGGTTGCTGCTGCTGGTGAGTATTTCTTTTCTATGATTGCCAAGAAACATGTTAATACTGCAGTGGCAAGTGAATTTCCTATTTTTCACGACTTTCTTCGTCCAGAATCACTCATCATTGCCATTTCTCAATCAGGAGAAACAGCAGACGTCATTGAGGCAATTGAAGCGGCACGTTCAGTAGGAAGCACCGTTCTTTCGATTGTTAATTCTGCCGGCTCTACCGTTGCGAGAATGTCAGATTTTTCTTTGCATATTAAAGCAGGTCCAGAAAAGGCTGTTGCAAGTACAAAGGCGGCAACAAGTCAGCTAACAGTCCTTCTGCTTCTTGCTTACGCATGTGCCGGCAAGCTTGATGACGGAAGAAAGCTTATGGTTGATGCCGCATCACTGGTAAACGATTTAGTAAATCCTCGTTTTGTTGAATTTGTTGCCGGAATAGCAAAAGAAATAGCAGATCAAAACAATATCTTTATTATTGGAAAAGGGGCTAATTTTCCGATGGCTCTGGAATCAGCCATTAAAATTCAAGAGGTGTCGTACATTCATGCTGAAGGATTTGCTGGGGGAGAACTAAAACATGGACCTATTGCCATGATCGAACCGGGTACACCCTGCCTAGTGCTTGTGAGCAGTAATGAGCTTCAAAAGAAGGAAATTCTCAGTAATGCCATGGAAATAAAAGCACGTGGAGGACGAATCATTGGTGTCTCTTCTGAGAATAGTGAAATTTTTGATGATTGGATTCGCGTCCCAGAAGCAGGTGCAGCAAATCCAATTTTAAACCTCATTCCTGTACAAGTACTTTCCTATTACTTGGCACTCGAACGGGGATTTAATCCAGATATGCCACGAAATCTCGCAAAATCAGTCACAGTAAAATAAATGATATAAAACTACATACTTTTAAAAAGGAATATAAATTATATTCCTTTTTTATTCCCATAAAAAAAGACTTGCATTATATTCAAAATAGTGGAAAAATATACTCCTTTTTTATTTTTTCATCATTATGTATGCAATAAATGAACAAATTATTCGTGATAAAGTCATGAACCTCATGAAGTCTATGGGGGTGTCCAAAAAGAAATTTGGGGAAGTTCTCGGAAGTAAGGGCGACCATGTAAATGTCCGCATTAATCGAGCAAACCGATTTCTTACTGGTGATAAGAAAAAACTCACGATACAAGAAATTAATCGTATTGCTGAATTTTTTGGAAAACCAGCAACATGGTTCTTTTATAAAGATTCAGGCAAAAATGAGTCTCTTGGGGATGGCGGAGCT
The DNA here is from genome assembly GCA_024762935.1 of Candidatus Peregrinibacteria bacterium. Lineage (GTDB taxonomy): Bacteria > Patescibacteriota > Gracilibacteria > CAIRYL01 > JANTGK01. The sequence continues at coordinate 42,195 of JANTGK010000002.1, forward strand.
GTGGTGAGTAATGAGGAGGTTCTTCAGAAAATTGAAGGTGAGCTCCGACAACTTGGCTTTGAAGAGAGCTACATTGGTATTCAGATTCAGCAGATTCGAGCGATGGCTGCTTTTCGATCAGCTCATAAATAAATACAGGGGGCTTTTTTTTGCTTGCCACGGCTACAAAAGATATGAAAGAATGCACCTACGACTTTTCGGTGAATTGCACTGAAACTTTCGATTTTTTTAAACACTATGGCTGAAGAGAAAAAAGCAAAAAAGACGAAGAAGTCTACCGCAAAAAAAGGAAAAGCTGAGACTGCTGTGCCGGTGGCAAAAAGACCCCAAAAGAAAGAGGTTATTGCCTCTCATTCTTCACATCAGAAAGATACAGGATCTGTTCCTGTGCAGGTGGCGATTCTTACCGAGCGTATCTCTCATCTTACCGAACATCTAAAGGTTCATATGAAAGATGATCATGGGCGAAGAGGTCTGATGCAAGCTGTTGCAAAACGAAGAAAGCTATTAAAATATCTGAAAGATAAATCAAAATCAGAGTATGAGGCCCTTATTCAAGCACTTGGACTGAGACATTAATATGGAGTATGTATAAAGGGAATAAAAAAAGAGTCCAAAAGGACTCTTTTTTATTTGATTTTTAGAGAACCAGAGAGGAAGACAATATGATAGACTACGAAATGAGTTCACTGTTTTGTAATACAAATGGAATTTATTGTTATCTTTATTCTTGTTCTCTTGAATGGCTTTTTTGCTCTCTCGGAGATTGCACTCGTGTCAGTAAAAAAAAGCCATATTCACCTTCTCGTTTCGCAGGGGAACAAAAGGGCCAAAACAGTCCAGAAAATTTTGAAGAGTCCAGAAAATTTTCTCTCTTCTGTTCAAGTAGGAATTACCCTTATTGGTATAGTTGCAGGAGCATATGGAGGTGCAACACTGGTAGATGATGTCGCAAGATATGTATCAGAAGTTCCTCTTTTTCAGACGCATGCATATCTTTTGTCTCTCGTCTTTGTTATTGGCGGTATTACATATTTTACTATTATTTTTGGTGAACTTGTTCCTAAAGTAGTAGCTATGAATAATGCTGAAGCTGTTGCTCTGATTTGTATTCCAATTATAAAATATTTTACTTTTGCCACCTATCCTTTTGTAAAGCTCTTATCTTGGTCTACAAAAGGGATTACATCCCTCTTTGGAGTGCAACAAGGAGGTGAAGAGAAAGTCAGTGAGGATGAACTCCGTTTTCTTTTGAAAAATGCGAGTAGACAAGGGGTATTAGAGTCAGAAGAAGGTCAAGTTCATCAGAATCTTTTTTCATTTACTGATCAAAATGCGCAGTCGCTTATGACACATCGGTCAGAGTTGGAGTGGATTGACAAGAGAGAAGATATTACTGTTATTTTTCATAAGCTTAAAGAGAGTCCTCACTCAAAATTTATTGTCGGTGATGGATCTCTTGATAAAATTCGAGGAACTATTTCATTAAAAGATTTTTGGGAAAATTATAATAGAGATCATTTTCAATTGGATGATATTCTTCGGAAGCCCATTGTCATTCCACAGAGTACTCCCGCTTTTCGTATTTTAAATCTGTTCAAACTCAATAAGGACTATGTTGGAATTGTCGTTGATGAGTTTGGAAGTGTAAAAGGCATGGTGACCATTCACGATCTCTTCGAAGCCCTTATTGGTGAGTTGCCAGACGAAGATGATAAAGACGAACCGTCAATCAGAAAGAGAAATGATGGAACATATCTCTTGGATGGAAAAACGCTTATCTATGAATTGAATCAATACTTTCAGAGGGAAATGATTCCAGATAACATCGCTCAGTACACTACAGTGGCTGGCTTTTTTCTCCACAAACAAAAACATATTCCAAAAGGAGGTGATGTTATCAGGTCTGGTAATCTCACGCTTGAGATTGTTGATATGGATGGCGTTCGAATAGATAAGATTCTGATGAGTGAAGGGAAAGGTTTATGAGTTTCCTTATCAAGACACCTCTTACTCTTTGCATTTTATATCTTCTGGTTTTCCCCTGTTCATAGCTGTTATGCCTGTTCTGACCATTTCCTTGATACCAAAAGGCCGCATGGCTTCTACAAAAGCCTCGATTTTTTGAGGACGTGTCGTGACTTCAAAAATAATGGAACTCGGAGAAATATCAACTGGCTTTGCATGAAAAACTTCAGCAAACTGCATTACTTCTGCACGGCTTGAGTTTGTAACATGTACTTTTACAAGAACAGTTTCACGAATAACTGTTTCAGTATCAGTAACATTTGTTACCTTAAGGACGTTTATGATTTTATAGAGCTGTTTTGTCACTTGCTCAACATCAGTATTACTCCCATCAACAACTATGGTCATTCGAGAGATATGAGGATTCTCTGTACGCCCGACGTTAAGGGAATCGATATTAAATTGTCGCCTTCGAAAAAGTGACGATATCCGGTTTAGGACACCAGATTTATTTTCTACTAATGCGATAAGAATGTGGTGATGAGACATAATATTACTATTATCAGAAGCCATCTTCCCGAAATTTTTTACTTTTTTCAATGCAAAAGGAGATTATCAGCACTTTGTGAGGCTTTAATGCTGATATGATTCCTGAGGCGGTAGATTATTTCTGCCATTTCCCCGCGCGTAATGTTCTTTTCTATGTTTGTGATAGTAGTAGGAATGGCCTTTTTTTCGGCAAGAAATTCTACAAAAGGTTCATACCATGCGTCATTTGTGGATTTTTCGGCATGAAAAGCAATACCGACAATCTTAGCGGCTTCTGCAAAAGATATTTTTTTTTCTGGTCGAAAAAATCCATCAGGAAACCCATTGATAATACCTTTGCTTTTGGCGACACAAACATATGGGGCAAACCATTGATTTGCTGGAACATCAGGAAAAAATACAGTATCAGTATTATTGGTGTTCTCAGTGATACAACTGTCTATCTCTTCTGGAGAAAATTGAGCACCAATAACGATTTTTGTAAATGCAGCTCGTGAAATATTTTCTTCTGGACGGAATGTGCCATCTGAAAATCCTTTTATGACTTTTGTTTTTCGAAGTGCTTCAATGGCACTAGCATTCATATGCGTCTGAGGAATATCAAGAAATGAATTCGGAGGAGATTCTTGTTCTTCAATACTAATAGAGACCTCCTCCTCTCCCTGACACATATGTGGCAAGAGAAGGTATGCTCCTCTTTCTCTTAACTCACAAATATTATCATACATACTAATGATGGGGTCACAGGGTTGGGTAGTACAAGAATCATATTTTTTTCCACACACCGGCTCTATTTCAGATGAACATGTTTGCTGGACAGGAAGAATAGAGAACAGTCCACTCGATATAGGAAAATGCCCAATGGCCGGAACCTCTTTTCCATTAGCTTTGGCAATAATTTGATTACTACCAGATATCTTGAAAGCAAAATTTGAATGAATCGATGCAATATCTCGGATATCCGTATAAAGTGAGAGAGTTTTTACTTCATTTTTTTTCAATCGAATGGGTTGTTCAAAAATATAGGAAGTGTCAGAAATTTTTGCGGGATATTCTCTTCCATCAATGGTATCGACGAGTTTTACATTTGTGAGTCCATTACTGAGTGATCCTTTTGCCAGAAGAATAAGTCTATCGATGCGAATATCATTATTATGCGCTCCAAGCGAAATTTCTCCCCATTTAATGTGTGTATCTCCCCGGGAAACACCATATCCAGGAATCATATGCAGGTACAGTGAAACAAATGTTGAGTCTGGCTGTGTATTTACTGTGATTTCATGGACCGAGAGAGGGAAATCTCCAATAATAGTGATAGGTTTTTGAGATGAGATTTCTTGGGCAAAAGGAGCTTTATCCATGGTTATCAGTACTGATGACTGATTTGCGGCAGCAACATCCGCAAAAAGAGTAAATGTTTTTTTCTTACCGGCAGGTATTGGAATAGGATGAGTAAAGGCAAATGTTTTTTTTGTGGAAATAACTGGTCCACTGACAATATTTCCAGAGGAGTCTAAGAGTCGAAAATTACTCAGTGCAGAAATATCAGCGTCTCCCCTGATGCTAAAGTACATTTTTTCTATTTCAACATCTTTCTTTCCCGCAGTAAATGAGACTTGTGCAAGAGGGGCATTAAGAGTTTTTTCAGAGATGTTTTTTATGATTGATGTCATGGTGACCTCAAGGGTGTTTTTTTCTTCTGTTTTTCCAAGAGTCATTGTCTTTCCAGAAATGGGAAAGGCACCAGAAACGGGAAGTGCTTTTCCTTTTGGTGTGAAAGTTTTTACTCCTACAGGAGATGAGATGGAGGCTGATAAAAAAAGATCATCCGGAAAATCATCAGCCATATCTCCTACAAATGCATACGTTGCTGTATTTCCTGCCTCTTGGGTGGGGGTATTCTCAAAAGATGCTGCTGTCAGTGAAACAGATGATGGATATGAGACAACCTCATCCTCAATGTGTACTAATCGAGGATGCAAAAGGAATCCCGTACCTGTTCCGGTTAGATCAAGAGTAAGAGAGGAAATATCCATGTCATCAGCATATGAATGAATGGTGAACCGAAGAATTTCTACATCTTTCTCTCCGGGGTGAACACGATGAGATTCTGGTGTATCTGATGATAGTTTTATTTGAACACCACTCTGGGAAACAACTTTTGTATTTGTGCGAAGTGGGAATGCTCCTGTGTTCTCGATAGGTTTTTCATCTGATGATATGGCATCAATATCCCATTGGTTAGAGATTTCAAAGAGAAGTGTGTCACCGACACTTGCTGAGCTAGAGACAAGAGCTTCAAGCGAAAATTCTATGCTGGAGTTTGCTGGAAGAAGAAAAGGGTTTTCAAAAATAATCTTTTTCTCGTGCATTTCTGATGATTCGGCAAGAATTTCACCATTGGTTTTTATAAGTGTAAACTCTTCAAGGGCAATGTCAGCAATGCTACCGGTTTTTGTAATGGTAAGTTCACGAATGATGGCATCATCTTTTCCGAAACTACGAATCTGAAAGGACCCAAACGAGGCCTTCTCTCCTGCAAGAAATGTAGTTTTATACTCGGGCTCATCAATGTGAGATGCAGTAATCAGAGTTTCTGTATCGGCGTCCAAAATCGTAAGAGGAGATATTTCAGAGGCATCTATGAGTTCAACATATTTTTTATCATACTTCTGTGATTCGACATGAACAGCATTTTTGTTTTCCATTCGAAAGCCAATCGTGCTTCCTACAGTGGCTGTGGCTCCTATTTCTATTTCAAAAGAAAGAGTCATCTTCTCTCCTTTTTGAAGTGATATGTTTTCGAGCCCTGAAAACGTCACAATATCTTCTTGGAGTATGCCACTAGCAATATAGCTTCCCCATTCCGTGTAGAGCTTTGCTCGGCGTACATCTTCTTTGTCTGCTGTTCCAATCATATGGAGAGCAATTCGTTCGACGTCAATATCCCCCCCCTTTGCCTCAAGGTCTATGTATCCGACAACCTTCTTTTCTCCTCTTTGAATTGTGTTTGTCTCTTGGGTATCTTCTCTTATGGAGACAAGTACGGTTGCCTCACTGCTTCCAAAGGCAGGGGTATGTGTAAGACAAACAAAGAGAAAACAAATCAGGAGAGAAGAAAATAATCGAATCATATTTTTTAAAAATCATGCGATATTGTAGCGATTTTTCCTCTATTGGCAACAATTACAAAAAAACCTTTTGCTTTCAAACTCTACAATCTTATTGTTTCTTACGATAATTCCCTCTTTATTGAGCCTTCTCTTTTTTCCTTCTCTTCCCAAAGGGAATCCTCCGATTTCACCACTATTTTTTACTCCTTTGAAACATGGAAAAGTCTTAGGATCTGTATTGTTATGAAAGAGGTTTCCTGCAGCCCGAACCCCATTTGCATTTTTAAGGGCTTTAGCAAGGTCTCCATATGTGATTATTGTTCCTTTTGGAATGAGAAGAAGAAGACATTGAAGGTTTTTTTGAGAGTATCCGTGAAGATGGGAAGAGGAATGGGGAGGGTGAGGTCTTGATTTTTTTCTTTCATTTCAAGACAATGTAATCTCACCATATCTTTCATTTTTTTTAAAAGATGGCAAAACGAATCTTCCTCTTTCTCCTGACAAATATCGCCGTTATCGCCGTTATTCAGGTTATTCTCTCTGTTTTTAATGTTCAGCCCTACCTCACTCCATACGGACTCAATTATCAATCACTTCTTATTTTTGCAGCCATTGTTGGGTTTTCTGGTTCAATTTTCTCTCTTTTTATTTCTAAATGGGTGGCGAAGCGGACCTATTCCATTGAACTGATTTCAAATGCTCGCACTCCAGAAGAAGTCTTTCTCGAAACAACAGTTCGACGCCTCGCCGAGAGTGCAGGGATTGGCATGCCAGAGGTGGGAATATATAATTCTCCTGAGGCAAATGCTTTTGCAACGGGGTGGAATAGAAATAATGCCCTGGTGGCTGTTTCTAGTGGACTTTTGGATTCTATGACAAAAGATGAGATAGAGGGTGTTTTGGCACATGAGATTTCACATGTAGCTAATGGAGATATGGTTACCATGATGCTTTTACAAGGGGTGGTAAACACATTCGTGGTTTTCTTTGCAAGAATTGCCGCGTATGCAGTACAAGGCTTTTTGAACCGAGGGAGAGATGACGGAGGGCAAATAGGCGGTTTTGCATACTATATCACCGCTATTATTTTTGAGGTTTTTTTTGGAATTCTTGCCAGTATTATCACCATGTGGTTTTCTCGACATCGAGAGTTTCGAGCAGATGCAGGTAGCGCAAAGCTTGCCGGGTCTAATAAAATGATTGCAGCACTTAAAAAGCTGAAAAAACTTTCTGCTCTTCCTACTGATAATCGCGGAAAATCACTAAATACCATGAAGATCAGTGATAAGCCATCACGATTTTTTGCACTTTTTTCCAGCCACCCACCGCTAGATAAACGGATTGCAGCACTACAACAGGGTTTGTAGTTTGCCCACAAATAGAGCAAGAGTGTTACAGACGAATGATTATTAGAGATCCAAAAAAGAACCTTCCTCTCGAAGAGGCATCACAAAAGGTGCTTCGGTGTTACACCCGAGAAGAGAAATTTCTTTGAGGGCTTTTTTAAAAATTTCCTGTGATACGGGAAAGGTTGTTACCATAAAATGTGCAGGGCTTTCTTGATGATCGATTTGGTGAACTGCATCAATAGAAATGTTGTATTTTCCAAATATGGTCGCTATTTCACCGACAATACCAGGTCTATCATAAACAGAGAAACGGAGGTACCAAGATTGAGAAGCAGGGAGTATATTTTTTATTTCTTTTGTTTCTGGGGAAAGTGGAACCCCTCCGCGTGCGATAAGGACAATATCAGAAATAATAGCAGCAGCAGTAGGAAATCTTCCAGCTCCCTCTCCACTTAAAAAGTTTCCGACAGTGTTGTATTTTCCGATAAAATTCACCGCATTAATGACACCGTCGGTTTTGGCAATTCGAGATTCAATGGGGAAAAGTACAGGACATACTCGCGCAAAAACTTGATTGTCAATTTTTTTGGCTGAAGCAACAAGCTTTATTTTTTTCCCAAGTGTTTTGGCATATTTAAAATCTGCTTGCCGTAAAGAAGTAATTCCTTGTGTTGGTATTTTTTTTGGTGAGATATGTACACCAAGCGTAAGAGCTACAAGAATTGAGAGTTTATAGGCAGCATCAAAACCCTCGACGTCATCTGTAGGGTCCGCCTCAGCGTATCCAAGTTCTTGGGCCTGTACGAGGACATCATTAAATTCAGCATTTGTTTCCTCCATTTTTGTAAGAATGAAGTTTGTTGTACCATTTAAGATGCCTTCTACCTCTGTAATAGAATCTCCTGCAAGGCCACTTTGAGCTACTTGGAGCATGGGAATGCCTCCTCCTACAGCCGCTTCATATAAAAGAAAGACTCCATTTTTTTTCGCGAGATTATGAAGCTGGGTAAAATGTCGAGCAATCATTTTTTTGTTTGCTGTAACGACATGTTTTTTTTGTTGAAGGGCCTTTTTTACGAGGTCCAGTGCAACGGTATCTCCTCCAATCGTCTCACAGATAATTGATATTTCTGGATCAGAGAGAATATCATCAGCATCACGAAAAAGTTCAGGATGACTCTTGTATATCTGAGCATCTTCTTGAGGTTTTGGTGTACAGATGGCGCTGAGGGTAATATTTTTTCCTGTTTTTCGAGAGAGCGAGTGAGTATCATCGAGGAGTATTCGAGAGACTCCTCCACCAATGTTCCCGTGCCCAAAGATGGCAATCTTTATGTTCCCCATGATTAGATATCAATGCGGACGAATGACTCAATTTCAGCACCTGCCTGAGAGAGAAGTTGTTCGATAGTTACCTCCGGATTTTTGACAAAATCTTGTTTTAAGAGAGCCCCCTCCTCTCGGAATTTTTTTTCTTTCCCCATCATGATTTTATCAATAATCTGTTCCGGCTTTCCTTCATTTTTAAGTTGTTGAGCCCATATTTCCTTTTCTTTTGCTACGAGTTCATCACTAATATCTTCAGGAGCAATGACTTGCGGTGCATTTGCAGCAACGTGCATAGCAATATCTCGTGCAAGTTCTTCTGATCCACCAGTAAGAGCAACAATACTGACGATTTTATTATTCGAATGAATATATGATCCCACTTGGTCACCACCGCTGATAAGCTTTCCTTCTCCAAATGAAATATTTTCACCAAGCTGTGTAATGAGCTCTGTCTTTTTTGCTTCAAATAAATCTTGTGCAGCTTCTTCTCCATTTTTGTTAATTTCTTCCGCAAGTTCTTGGAGGATTTTCAAAAAATCCTCATTTCGTGCAACAAAATCAGTCTCACATTTCAGAGAAACAGCTCCCCTTCCAGAAGCAGCTACTGCTCCTTCACTTGTTGTTCGGTCTGATTTTTTCCCCGCCTTTGCTGCTCCAGATTTTCGGAGAATATCAACAGCTTTTTCCATATCTCCTTCTGCTTCGACAAGGGCCTTTTTACAAGCCATCATAGAAATCCCCATTTTATTTCTGAGGTCCATAACCATTTTTGCTGAAATATCTGCCATAGTGAGTAAAAAATAAAAATTTAAAAAAGTTTTCTGAGTTTTTCAGAGATGACATACACAAAGGGGATTCGAAACCATTTTCCCTGATATGCCATAAGCATGAAAGCGAGGTATAAAATGATGGTGAGGGTCGTAAAAAGATTTGCAATGACCCTGAGCCCTATTCCATGAAGAGTACTCACAATGAGGCCATTAAAAGTCATTATCATTGCTGTGAGAACAATTCCCTGCCATGCATGATATTGAATGTAGGTAGAGTCTCTTTTCAGAAGAAGGGGAATAATGGCAAAAAGGTAGAAATAACAGGTGGCACCAACAACGCGCTCTTCCTCGCTGGGCATCTTCATTCCTGGCAATGGTGGCTGAGGAGTCATTATCCCTTTCATAAAATGACTCAAGCGAGATTGAGCATTTTTCTGTTCTTTCTTTTTTGATTGAGTAGCATCAGGCGCTGTTTCTGGAGTTACTGTTTGGGGAGCATGGTCATGGATTTCAATACCTTGCTTTTCCATTATTTTTTCAAGGAGAGTACGAGCTTCTTGTTTTTCGGGGAAATAACGAAGAATCTCTTCACACCCTTTTTGAGCTTCTCCATATTTCTTTTCTTGGCTCCATTTTAATACATAGTCCCACGCTTTTGCAGCACTCATTCCATTTTCTGCCTCAAATTTCTTCTCAGCATCATTCATTATTTATGACCTCCTTTAGGTGCTTTTTTCAGGACATCAAAGACCTTTCCCATGATGAAGCTCAGAGCGGTAACGGCATCATCATTTGATGGAATAAAATCTGTGTAGTCTGCTGGGTTTACATTACTATCAGCAATTCCATAGACAGGAATATGAAGTCGCTTCGCTTCACGAATGGCAATAGCATCTCGGGATCCATCAACTATAAAAAGTGCATCAGGAACCTTATACATATCTACAATTCCTGCAAAAGCAGATTCAAGCTTCTCCATTTCTTTTTTCATTTGTGATTGTTCTTTTTTTGGAAATTTCTCGATATCTCCTGTTTTAATCATCTCTCGGATATCCTTTAGCCGGCGAATACGTGGTTTTATGGTTTCAAAATTTGTGAGGAGCCCACCAACCCATTTATTGACGATGACCGGGTGTCCAGTTTTTTTATGAAGTTCTGTAAGAATAACTTTTGTCTGAGGTTTTGTAGAGACAAAAAGAATAGTTTTTCCTTCAGCAGAAAGATCAGAGATGGTTTTGAGGAGATGATCAAGAGCCTCAGCAGTTTTTTCGAGGTCAAAAATATGAACTCCACCCTTTTTTCCCCAAAGGTATGGTGCCATTTTTGGATTCCATCGGTTCACTTTGTGACCGAAATGGCAGGCATTTTCCGCGAGTTCGCGAACAGTAGCAGTTGTCATGATGTATAAAAAATCCTTAAAGCGCAGCCAAGGTTTGAGGTGTATCCCTGTAAAAAGCAGAAGCTTGTAAGGGGCAGGATTTTTTCAATCCAAGGCGGTTTTGCTGGCACAGTGTACCAGTTTATGGTCGGAGTGCAAGGGAAAATATCTTTTTTGGGTATAGTTATCAATAATCAAGGAGTGACTTTGCTGATAAAAAAAGAAGTCTTCTCCAAAAAGAGTCTTCCCAATAATTGTGACTATTTTATGAATTTTGTTGCCTCATTTTCCCTCGATTGCTCCAACAATATGTTCTATTTTTGGGCCTGGATACGTAACACCGATGACATCAATCCGAAAATCCCGATACTGCCAGCCATGCATTTTTAAGTAAATGTATGATGTTACTGTCAGGCGTTTTGTTTTTTGTGGTGAAATGGCTTCAATCGCTGAGCCAAAAGCATTCGAACGTCTTGTTTTTACTTCGATAAAGACAATCTCTTTTTCTGGTGATTGTGCGATAATATCTATTTCTCCTTGGTGAACGAGAAAGTTTCTCTCGAGTATTTTGTATTTCTTCTTTCGTAAAAACTCTTCAGCAGCATCTTCTCCCTCGTCGCCAAAACTCCGCTTTTCAGTAGGCATTATGAAATAATTTTTAGAAGTTTTGTCCGATGCGTTTTTCCAGAAATAACCTCGATATGCAATGAGAGTTCTTTTTTGAAAAATTTTACGAGCTCGGCATTTGCTTTTCCCTTTTCTGGGGGAGCGGCAACGCGTATTTTCCATGTTTGGTTGTCATTCATAAGGGAGATGATTTCTGTTTTTGCTGATCCGGGAATAATACGCACATGGAGAGAATGTTCGGACGAAAAAATTTTTTGATAATCTGGTGCATCATCCATCCTGTCTGAGAAACATCACAATGGCACGACACATCGTTGCGCGAGATATTACTTTTTTTGGAAGAAAAACATTATGCACGAGAGAGAACATATCTCTCCTTTTTGCCTCATGTGCATATTTACAAAACCATGCATCAGTGGGGACATCAGCAAACTCAGATTCAGATACCTCTGGAATGTCTCCATTTCCTGCTTCACAGATAACTTTACTGATTTCTGCACGAGTAATAACGGCATTGGGGCGAAATGTTCCGTCGGGATATCCATTAATAATGCCTAAATTTTTAGCCGTTTCTACAATACTTGTGTACCACGCCGGTGGTCGTACATCAGAAAAGTGCAGCTCACCAGCTTCTTGAATGGGCAGCGCAAATGAAAGGAGGATAATCTTTAGGGCTTCTGCACGAGTGACATTCTGGTCTGGTCGAAAAAGATTCCCCGGATACCCCTTAATGACCCCTTTTTCTTTGAGCTCTGTAATAAATTCATAGTATGGATGTGATGGAGGCACATCAGCAAAATCTGTTGATTGGTTTTCTCCGGTGATATCTAATGCTCCATTAGGGGTAAAAATTCGACGAACCCCCCATATTTTATCCGACCAGTAGTCAGATGAATAGGGTTCTTCTTTTACAGTGTTGTAGTAGCCATTCGCATTAATCATCTTTTTTTCTTCTGTGCAAACCCCATTATGATTTGGTTTTCTGTCAATCCATCCGGTATCAAAAAAGATAAGGTCACCTTCTCCTGCCTCTTGAATATCAATAGCTTTTCCTAATGAGAATTGGTCCGTCGATATCCGAGGAATTTCTGTATCAGTGAGTTCCATCAGTCCTGCAAAAATAAGTCCAGAACAATCAAAGGCATTTGGACCTGCTTGACCTAGTGCGTAAGGTTTACCGATTTGAGTGCGGCAAAAAGTAAGAAATTGATCTCGATCAGTCATGTGTTGCGAGAGAGAAACTCTTCTCTGAGTATCTCATAAAAGAAAACATCATGAAAGATGCCATCCTTTTCATACTTCCCTTTTTGTTCCCCCGTTCGATGCATACCCACTTTTTCATAACATTTTTGGGCAGCAATGTTTTTAGAAAAGACCTCTAAGCGAATCCGAGAAATATTTAATTCTTGAAAGATGATTACAAACATTTCTCGCGTGGATTCATGGCAAATACCAGTATTCCAATACTGTTTTTCCCCAATAACAATGCCAAATTCAGCAAAATTCGGCATATTCGGATCTATTTCGACAGACATATTGCCAATCGCCTTCTGGGTTTTTTTGTCACATATGCTTACCGAAAGTTTAAAGAGATTTTGCTGAGAAGATACAAAATACTCTTCCTCATCTTCCCGTGTTAGCGGTGGGGAAAGTTGGAGGTATTGCATGACTTCTCTATCATTAAACCATGAGACCCATGCATCAATATCTTCTCGGATATGATTTCGAAGAAGAAGATTTTGAGTTTTTCGAGGGAGGACTTTTCGTCGAAGAAATAGAATTTTTTCTTCTGTCTCTGTAAGCCCTGGAAGGTGAGAAAGTTGCCAGTCTTTAATCTGAGCATGATTTCCAGACAGGAGAACACGAGGGACAGCAAGGCCTTCCCATACCTCTGGCCTGGTAAACTGGGGAAACTCTGCAGAACGAAAGATATCTGTAGAAAAACTCTCTGTGACGACAGACTCTTGTTTTCCAACAACTCCGGGAACAAGTCGAGAAACAGTATCAACAACTGCAGCTGCTGCGATTTCCCCTCCAGAGAGGACATATTCCCCAATAGAAATTTCCTCATCAATCATCATGGCACGAATTCGTTGGTCGACTCCTTCATATCTGCCGCACAGGAGGATGAGGTCATCTTGAGCATTGGCAAGATTTTCCGCTTTTTCTTGTGTGAGGAGTTCTCCTCCAGGGGAGAGATATATTACTTTTGCATGTGGTTTTTTTTCTTTTGCAGCACGGATTGCAGCTGCAACAGGTTCAGGTTTTAGAAGCATTCCTGCTCCTCCACCAAATATGCTGTCATCTACTTTTTTGTGTTTATTGGTTGAATAATCACGAATGTCGATGGTTTCAATAGAGATGGCACCAGACTCTTGTCCGCGTTTGAGAATGGATTCATTCACAAATCCACGAAACATATCCGGAAAAAGAGTAAGTATTTGAAAATTCATATACAAGGAGTGTTTGTAAAAAACTCTTTAAAAAGAGGGTTTCTACACTTTTACATCTTCTTCAAAAAATGAAAACATGAAATACTGTGAGTATGTGTGGATTGTTCCTGTTTTAATAAATGGTTTTTGGTGAAGGGAACAAAGTATTTCATATGGCGGAGAGCTTGCCCTGCATTATAAAAAAAGACCCCGTCAGGAGGTCTTTTTTTGAGAAGAGGGATTTCCCTTTTTACTCTGCCTTTGCTTCTTCTTTTGCTTCTTCTTTTTCCTCCTTCTTATCCTTTTTTTCTTCTTTTAGCTTCATAGAAAGCTTTAGGTTGTGATCTTCTTCATTTACTCCTAAAACTTTTACGGTGACCTCATCTCTCACTCTGGCTACTTCATCAGCACGGAGTTCTGGGTCTTCAAATTCTGAAGTATGAACGAGCCCATTAAGGTTTCCATCGATGGTAACAAAGAGCCCAAAGTTTGTTACTTTATTGACGGTTCCTTTTGTAATGGTTCCAGGAGTATATTTCTTAATGAGGTCTGTCCATGGGTCTTTTTGGAGACGTTTGATGGAAAGTGATATTTTATCCCCATCAATACCAATAATTTGGGCCTGAACCTTGTCACCGATCTTATAGATTTCGTAATGATTTTTTACGTGTTCCCAACTCAGTTCTGAAGTGTGGATGAGCCCTTCTAGGTTTCCAAAAGTAATAAATACTCCAAATTTTACAACTCCGTTTACTTCTCCATCGACAACATCTCCTACTTTTAGTTTTTTGATTTCACTTGTTCTTAGGTCAGACATAGCCTCTCTTTCAGAAACGATGATTTTATCATTTCGGAGAAATGTGATGACAGAAACGGTAAATTTTTGACCGATGTAGTCATTGAGTCGATCGATAATTGCCTGAGCATTGGCTCCATCGACACGGGGATAGTTTTGTGGTGAGAGCTGTGAAACGGGCAAAAACGCATGAACTCCATTTGCGTCACAAATAAGTCCTCCCTTGTTTGCTTCTTTTGCAACCACGGTAATAGTCTCACCAGTATCAAGACATTTTTCAAAGAAGTCCCAGTTTTTCATCTGGCTTGCTTTTCTCAAGGAGAGAACCATCATGCCCTCTTCATTTTCATCATCAAGCACAAAGGCTGAGACCTCATCACCGATATCTAATCCTTTTGCAGTGTCAAAACCATCCTGGAGTTCTCGTCCGGCAATAATACCGACTGCAACACCACCAACAGAGGCAAGAATATATCCCGGCTCTTTTGCCACAACAATCCCAGTGACAACATCACCGAGTTCAGGCATAGAAAAATCAAGTTCACTCAGTAGCGAATCCATTGTAGAAGTACTCATAGTATTTTTGGCGACTTTTGCTAAAAAAATGCAAATGGGAGTAGTTTAGTTCGCATTGTTCGAAAGTCGCTTTGAAAGAACAATACGCAAAATACAACCACCACATACTTATGAAATAATAAAAAAAAGTCAAATGAAAATGTATTTTTATAATCGAAAAATGTCCGAGAAATGTCTACAAATTTGTAGATTTTTCATCTTCCCTTATCGTTTTACGGACTTTCCTCTATTATAGTCATAGTTTTATTCTTGTATGAGCATTCCCATTCTTTCTTCAGAGGAAATCAAAAAGATGCGGTCAGCAGGGCGCATGGCAGCAAAAGTTCTCGATTTCATTACACCATATGTTCAGGAAGGAGTATCGACTGAAAAACTTGATCTGCTCTGTCATACATTTATTCTTGATCATGGCTGCATTCCAGCTCCGCTGAACTATCATGGATTTCCAAAAAGTATTTGCACGTCCATCAACAACGTTATTTGCCATGGAATTCCTTTTGAATACGACATCCTTGCGAATGGAGATATTATCAATATCGATATCACTGTCATAAAAGATGGGTATCACGGAGATACATCCCGTATGTTTTTGGTCGGAGAGGTCGATCCTGCTGCAAAATTACTCGTAGATCGCACCTATAAAGCGATGATGAAAGGGGTTGAGGCGGTAAAACCAGGAGCAAATTTTAACGATATCGGAAAAGCAATTGAGAAATATATCTCTAAATTTGAGTATGGAATTGTCCAAGACTACACTGGTCATGGAATTGGAAAGGTATTTCATGCCGAACCTCCTGTTTTGCACTACGACAGGGGGTATCCTGCGGCGAGAATCGAAGAGGGAATGGCCTTTACTGTTGAGCCGATGATTAACGGGAGCCCAAATTACAAAACAGAACTCGATAAAAACGATGGGTGGACAGTTCGTACCACAGACGGAGCACTTTCAGCCCAATTTGAGCACACCATCTTGGTTACCCCTTCGGGGCATGAGATTCTTACACTTTCATTGCAGTAAAAAGCCGTATCTTAAGATTGTCTGATTTTTTATCCTGAAAGCGTTTTGACTTGAGTTTTTCGTGAAAAAATGAGAGAATAAAGGGAAATAAACCGATTTTTATGCCTTCCGAAAGTGAAAAAAAAGATATAGAACTCAATCGAGAAGTTGCTGCATTTTCATATTTTCTTATCTTCTCCCCTCTCCTCCTCTATACAAGGAGAGATTCTCCTTTTATACAATTTCATGCACGACAGGCCGTTATTCTTTTTTTCTTTTTTATCATCCTTGTATTTTTAGGCAATCCGATTGCATACGGTAATTTTCTTATTGTTGGAGTCTGCCTAACAGGTATTATACAGGCGAATCAAGGGTATAAATGGAAGGTTCCTATTGTGGCAGATATGATTGAAGGTGGAGTGACACCGAGTTCTGTGTGGAAGGCTCTCGTTCACTATTTTGGTGTACTAAAAGCCGTATTTACCCATTCCACCCAAAAAAAAATGTTTTCTGCCCTTTCTGAGAATAAGAATAATGGAGGCAGGGAATTTCAAAAAATGGAAAAATTTATTACTGAGCAGCAGGGTCGGATTTCCTTTTTGGAAAAAGAACTTATTCAAAAGAGTGTCCTCAGGGGGCTAGAAAGCAAGTTTCTTTCCCCTGAAGCAAAAAAGAAAACAGGTGATTTTATTAAGGCCATTGCAGAAAAATTACCGAAGAGCAAAAAAACTGCAGATACTCATTCGGTATGCTTTCGTGATGGTGATTTTGAAGTGATTATTGGTAAATATTCCGAAGAGTCTCTCGATGTATATTTCTCTGGTCGCCCAGAGAAAAATCTCATTCCTTTTGGTTCTTTTTCTGGAATGACTCTCTCGCTCGGAAACAAAAGAGATGAGGAGCGAGTTTTTGCCATTTTAAAAAAGGCAATGAGAAAGAGGGGCTAAAAAATTGTTCGATTATCAAATGCTCGAGCAAGAGTGACTTCATCAGTGTATTCGACATCACTTCCCACAGGTATTCCTCGTGCAAGGCGAGTGATTTTTATATGTGGGAAAGGGGCACATTTTCGTTGTAAAAGTGCGGCCGTTGCTTCTCCTTCTAGTGTTGGATTCGTAGCAAAAATAAGCTCTTGGACGTTGTCTGAGGTAAGACGTTCAATAAGCTCATTAATGCGTAAATCATCTGGACCGATTCCATCAAGGGGAGCAAGCGCTCCTCCGAGAACGTGGTATCGACCTCGAAATGTTCTCGTTTTTTCTATGGCTAAAAGATCGAGAGAATCTTCAATAACACAGATTTCAGAAGACAATCTTTTTTCATCTTGGCAAATGTCACAGAGAGGCGACTCAGAAAAATGTCCACACACTTCACATTTGAGGAGATTTTTGGTGGCATTTAAAATAGCTAATCCAAGTTTATCACGTGTACTTTCAGGGCTTCGAAGCAGGAAAAAAGCAAGTCGTGCGGCTGTTTTTTGTCCGACTCCAGGCAAAATCTGAAGAGATTCAATGAGTTTTTCAATCGATGGAGGAAGGGCGGAGGACAATGGCTTTAATAATTCTGTTTAAAAGTAACAGAATTATTAAAGAATTTTAAATTACAAATTTTTAATTTTAAAATAAATCTCAATTTCTCATTTTTAAAGAAGCTTTGTAGAACTCCATATAAATATATCCAAGAGTTTTTAGAGTTTTTTTCAAGAGTATTTCAAGGTCAGACTTTTGGTGATTCTCTAAAAGAAGAGTTTAAAAATTGAATTTTAGAAATTCTTTTAAAATTTAAAATTCAGACTTTAACATTAAAAAGTTGTTTCCCTTTTTTAAAAAATATAACACAATGACTTCGCTTTTTTTATTATACTTTTATGTACGCCCTTAATCGAATTGAAATCATCGGACATCTTACTGAAAAACCAGAAGTACGTCAGCTTCCCAATGGGACAAGTGTGACGGATCTCAACATTAAATGTGTTGAAAAAGCAAAAAAAGAAGATGGTTCCCCTGTTGTACTGAGCAGTTATCATACGGTGACACTGTGGAGAAGAATGGCAGAAATAGCAGGAGACTACTGCGTAGCAGGGAGTCAAGTGTTTATTTCTGGTCGAGTAAAAACGGAGTCATGGGAAACAGACGGACAAAAACGCTATAAAACAAAAGTTATTGCCGAAGATCTCATTCTTCTGGATTCTCGAAAAGAGATGGCGCCAATCGAAGAGTCATCTCCACTGGTTGGAGGAGTGAATAATGCAGAAATTATTGGGAATATCACTCGGGAGCCAGAACTCAAGCAAACGACTTCTGGTCAGAATGTAGTAAACTTTAGTGTTGCCACCAATAGAAAATGGATGGACAAGGCTTCTGGTGAGAGTAAAGAAGAAACGGAATTTCATCCAGTAGTTGTTTGGGGGGATCTTGCCCGAGAGGTAGCTGAAAAACTGAAAACGGGGCAAAAGGTGTATGTGAAGGGGCGGATGCAGACAAGAAGCTGGGAAACACCAGATGGAGAAAAGCGTTATGCTACCGAGCTTATTGCTGACCAAGTGATTTCACTTGGAGCCAAAAGTGCAGAGCTTGCCTCGGGTTCATCGGCTTCTGTGGCAGCTGCTGCACCTCCTGCTGCAACAGCAGCAGCAGAACCAAAGCCTGCGGCCAAACCGGCTGTTGCAGACGCAGAGCCAGAACTGCCAACAATCAAGTATGAATCTGATATTAAGCCAGAAGACCTCCCTTTTTAGGGTGATTTTAAGATATTTGTGGTATAAAGGTCCTTGTTGATATAAAAAATTATGAAAAAACTATTTTGGGTCGATCTTCGAAATTTTGAGAAAAAAATGCTCACTGCTTCTATTGAAGCGGGAGCAGATGCAGTTTTTGTACCAAAAGGGAAATCAGAAGACGTAAAAAAACTCGGAAAGATTCCTACCATTTCTGAAGATGGCGACATGGTGCTCGGGAAAGATGTTGAGCTCGTACAGATCACCAAAAAGGCAGATGAAGACAGGGTGGTTGCTCTGAAAGGAAAAATTCCAACGATTATCGAAAACCTTGATTGGACAATCATTCCTCTGGAGAATCTTATTTCAAAAACAACAAATCTCATTCAGTCTGTCGATACTCTCAAAGAGGCAAAACTCGCCCTGGAAACAATGGAACGTGGTGCTGATGGAGTCCTACTGAAGCCAAAATCAGTGAATGACATTCTTGCTGTGGGAAGGATGATTGAAGAATTTGGTGCTGAGAAATTTCATCTCGAAAAAGTAAAAATCATCGAAACAAAATCCGTAGCGATGAGTGATCGATGTTGTATTGATACGACCTCTATTCTCCCTCCTGGAACAGGCCTCTTAATCGGAGATTCTGGAAAAGCCATGTTCCTTTCTCATAATGAAAATGTTGAGAGTCCATACTGTGCCGCACGCCCTTTTCGAGTCAATGCTGGTGCAGTTCATGCATATGTTCGTCTTCCAGAAAATCGAACAAAGTACCTCTGTGAGATTTCTGCAGGTGATGAAATATTAGCGGTTGACCCACAAGGGAACTCACACGTAGTTGCTGTTGGACGCAATAAAATAGAACGCCGACCGATGATGCTTGTCGTTGCAGAAAATAAAGAGGGCAAACGTGTTTCTCTTATTCTTCAAAATGCTGAGACAATTCGACTGACAACACCTGAAGGGGAGCCGGCATCAGTGACGCGACTAAAAGAAGGCAATGAAGTACTTGCTTATTTTGGAGAAGAAACCGGTCGTCATTTTGGTGAAGCGATTCAAGAGACAATTCGTGAAAAATAAAATTGAGCATCAGGAGACACTCTTTTTCTGAATCTGACCGTATGAATCGCATTTCTTCCGTGTGTATTATCTATTCTTCCTCCCTTTGATCTCGATATTTGTGGTAAATGACAACAATGATAGCGAGAATAAACAGACTCCCACATACTCCAAACGTAATGGCAGCAAATTTATTATTCAGAATAGTTTTGAGCGGATTATGTGTTTTGATAGAACGGGACGCAATGGTCTCTGTTGTGATTATAGTTGATGCAAGGTCTTTTGCTGTTTCCTCTTCAGTCACAAGCTCTTCAGATTGACTCTCAGTGGCATCACGAGAAGATATTCCCGATGATATGAGCTCAGGATTGTCATCTTCTAAAAATGCTTCGTTGTCAGTGATTTCTATGAGTGATGTTTTGTTATCATGTATACTCTCGGAAGAGCTTTCAAACGCAAGCGGTCCTGCCTCCAACGCATCAGGAAGACCATCATTGTCACTATCAATTATTGTTGTGAGTTCACCAATAGTTCCGGCTTCCAGTCCATCAAAAAAACCATCACCATCAGAGTCTGGATTTTTAGGGTCTAATTGATGTTCTTTCTCATACCTATCTGAGAGTCCATCATCATCACTATCAAGAAAAGTAATATCTCTGTGTTCAAAAATGGATTGTGTTCGGGGGTCTTTTGCCTCAACCGCCTTTTGAAAATCTCCAGGGCGAAAGAGAGTTAGATCATGTGTGTATTCAACACCATCAAAGAGGCCGTCTCGGTCAGTATCTGGTGAAAAAGGGTCAGACCCTATTTCTTTTTCTATCTCATCATTGAGGGCATCTTGGTCAATATCGGTGTAGCCATTGTATGTATCATCCACGCGAATAGAAAAAACTACAGTTTTTTCTATTTCTGTTGCCTGGGTACTTTTTGTAGTGACCTCAATGGGGTATGAAGTATGAGAAGGTGCATTTTTTGGAACATTTACTTGAAATTGAACGATAATACTGTGACCAGAGGCGATATTCTTTGTGGGGATGCTGCTTGAAGTCCATCCCTCGGGGACAGTAATTTCTGATATGTACGAATCATCCTCTCTGCCAGCATTATAAAGAACAAAAGCAAAGGGCATATTTGACCCTGGCACTCGTATTACTTCTGGTGCCGTCGGGAGGAACATGTAGGGGTTTGCTCTCAGGTTGTACTCGTCATATGCAGGCTTCTCTGATGCAATGGAAGAGTCATACCCAAGAGGCAGGGTCGACCAGCCTCCAAGCAGAAGAAGAAAAACGATGAAAAAAAAGGTTCTGATCATTAAAAGGGAGTATTCCCCTTAGTATACCTGTTTTTTAGTGATTCATCAAATTGAGATGAGGCATAATTTTTATCATACAAGCTGTACTTGTGGAAAATTTCATCATTCTCGATGCTTATGGGGAATCACTGAATAAGTATGAACAAAGCTATTGGAGTTGGTATTTCTTTTGTTTCCTTCTGCGTAATTGTTTCGCCTGTATATGCCTCTAGTACATTTTGTCCTGATGGAGAGTGTTTATCAATGAGCGAAAGTCTTGCTCTTTTGATGAAAGAACTTTTTGGAGTTGGGCTCATCCTCAGCAATAACCTGAATGCAGTGATCCTCGGATGGGTGAAATTTTTTCTCGCTCTTCTGGGAACCCTTGCCTTTGTTGCTTTTATTTATGCGGGATTTCTTTTTATTACGACGTTTGGCGATGAGGAGCGTGCAGAGCAGGCAAAAAAGATAATAAAATGGGCGACTATTGGGATACTCGTGATCTTACTGTCGTATTCATTTGTATCAAGTCTTATCACCGGAACAATTTCTGGAGGGTGAAAATTTTTTACCAAAAAAGTGTGGCTGGTAGCGTTTTGTAGCTCCCAGCCAAATTGCTCCCTCGTTCATATTCTATTTCTATCTAGTGCTAGAGTTGAGAATCTCTTTTATTCGCAGAATCTTTTTGAGGAGATATTGCCTTTTCCCGTTTTCATTAAATTCTAATACTTCTATTCTTATAAGATTTAGCATCTTCTGGAGGAGGCCATTATCTGTATTCGCCCGTTGTAATTTTTTTCCTACAGCAACTAGATCTTCTGCCTGCTCCTCACTTTTGTTACGAAGGCGATCTATCTCTTCTTTTTGCTGATAGATCTGTTGTTGCAGAACTCTTACTTGCTCCATCAAAAGAAGCCTAGCTGTCTCTGCTCCTGCAAGATTACTTGATACTTTAATCAGTGCTGCTTCAAGTTTTGATGATGGGATTTCTCCCAGATTTCGGAGAAGATCGATATCCAATGTTATCTTTCTCCCGCCTCGCATCTTTCTTTCAAAATCTGCCAAATGAGGGAAGCATTCATTATCATGGTTTATAGTGTTCACCTATTTATGAAGAGGGAACAAATCCCTCTGGTTTGATTACAGAAGCATTCCGGACGGAAGCTTCCGTCGAAAGTCTCTCTTGTAAACAAAGGGACTGGGACTCTCCATAAATCACCGAAGTTTTTAAAAAACAAGCCCTTTAAAAGGAGTGATATTTAAACACTCCTTGTTATTTCTATCAACAAATATGAACGAAAGTTCAAAATCCAAACGCATAATGGGAAATTCCCATTTTGAGTACTTATAAGATTTTTTTCTTATCGATATACGAAAATCATTCAGAAACTTTTTCATTGATGAAGCAGGAACGTCCTCCCCCTTGCAGGGGGAGTGAGAGGGGGTATTGAACCGCATTCAAAATCCTCTCTTCACTTTATGACTTTGTATCTTTGTCACTTTGAAACTTTGCACATTCTTCCTTCTTCATACATCTTTAATCATTATTCACTCTTCTGAGCTTCCTGTTCTCATTTAAAATCAAAAATCTAAAATTTATAATCACTGTAATTCTCTCTTCTACATTCTATATTTTATATTCTGCTGCAAGCTCATAGCTTGCACCTAGTAGCTTTCTAAAATTTCTCTTCTACATTCCCCACCTTTATTCTTCGTTAATCTTTAGTCATTCTTCATCAATCTTTCTTTTCCCTCACACCTCTATTTCCCACATTCCAGTTTCATAGCATTTTCTGCGGCAGATATTTCCGCCTTCTGTTTGCTGCTTCCTGTGCCAGTTCCCATTTGTTTCTCGCCAACAAAGACTCCAACGGTAAACTTTTTTTTGTGATCAGGGCCAGATTCATCGAGCACCTGATATTCAGGGGTAGTGTCCCACTTCTCCTGGGAAAATTCCTGAAAGGCAGATTTTGGGTCGAGATGAAGATTTCCCTCCAGTACTTCTGGGAGACGAGGCAAAAGTGTTCTCTCTAGAAATTCTTTCACTGCTTCAGGTCCAGAATCTAAATAAAGGGCACCTATAGTAGCCTCAAATACATTGGCGAGGATGGGATTTTTTTCTCGTCCGCCACTTTTTTCTTCCCCGTGAGAGAGTCTCAGATGTTTCCCAAGTCCAACCTTTTTTGCCACGATGGCAAGCGAAAAACCCGAAACAAGTGCACTTCGAAGTTTTGTAAGAACCCCTTCTGGTTCATTGGGGAGTACTTCAAAAAGATGTTCCGTCACCAAAAGTTCTAAAACAGCATCTCCTAAAAACTCAAGACGCTCATTGTCTTTTGCTTCTCGATCTTCATTTGCATAGCTTTTATGAGTGAAAGCTTCTTCAAATAATTCAACAGCATTAATGTCTGTGCCCAGCTGTGCAGAGAGAGTAGTAATATTCATGTTTCTGTCTCAGTAAGTTTTTTGCAATCTCGTCCAACGGAGCTGAGAACACCATTGATAAATTTTCCAGCGGTATCATCTCCAAATTCTTTTGCGAGGTCAACGGCTTCATTAATAATGACTGGTCCAGGGGTATCACTATGAATAATTTCATAAGATCCGATTTCAAGAATAGATCGTTCCACAGGATCAAGCTTGTCGATAGGCCACTCGGGGGCAAATTCTTGAATTTTCTCATCAATATTTTTTCGATTCTCTAAAACACCATGAACAAGCTCTTCAAGAAAATCAGTATTTGATAATTGTGCTGCAAATTCTTTATGCACAAAAGAGACGAGCTTTTTCGGATTTTCATCGTTTAAAAGCAGTGATGTCAAAACCTGAAGAGCGGCTTGACGAGCAATGTGTCGGTGTTTCATGATGAAGGGACGAATATGTTACGCCTGTACACGTGTTGTCTCTGGTGCTTTTTTCTCTTGAAGAACCTGGCGCCCACGATACTTCCCACATTCACTGCAGGCAGTATGACTCCGCTTTGGTGCACCGCATTCAGTACATTTTACCACATTTGTCTCATCCAGAATTCGTTTCTGGGTTTCCATCTCGTAATGTGTATATCGAGTTTTACTGTAAGATCGAGCTGTTTTCTTCTTCGGGACAGCCATATTTCCAAAAAAAAGCTGGGTCATTTTGCCACAATTACTTTTGCTTTGGCAAGGCATTTTTACATGACTCCTGTATGAGCTCCTCGCATGCCGATAACATATATCATTGCAGATGCGTTTTAATCTCTCATTTTGGAATAATAGAAGATCTGTGAGGCCAAAAACCTAGTTTTTTGGCATGGTTACACCATGCTTTTATCAACTTTTATAATGAGATATTTTTGCCGGAATGTATGTGTCGATAGACCATGTGCTCCGAAATGTTTTGTTTTAAATAAATAAGTCGCCGAAGGCTTTCCTGTCTTTTTGTTTCTTTCATGAGAATGAATTGGGTATTGAAATGCGAGATAGTCTTTTTCAGCATGTTTTCAAGAAATCCCTTTTGAAAAGAACTCTGAGAAAAAGAACGTTAAGAAATGAAACCTGTAGGAAAATGCGAGATTTACGTTCCGTAACGAAACAGCTGGCGATGAGCCAGATGTGAAGTGGAGGACAAGAGAAGAGAGAAATAGCGATAGTCTTTTCTCTTATTCTCTTGAGTAAATCC
>JANTGK010000003.1 GCA_024762935.1 Candidatus Peregrinibacteria bacterium
TAATTTGTAATTTGTAATTTGTAATTTGTAATTTGTAATTTGTAATTTGTAATTTGTAATTTGTAATTTGTAATTTGTAATTTGTAATTTGTAATTCCCCTACACCTTCTTCCCCTTCTTCAAAGCAAGATACAGTCCCCGATGACATCGTCCAAGCGTACCGAGTGAAATTAAAAAGATAAGGAATGCAGCAAGATTCCCGATATATGGAACCAGTGGCAACAAATAAATAATAAGAGACCCCAGTGTAAAGAGTCCAAAGATATGCCAATATGAAGATTTTTTTGAAACAGGGAACAGAAAACTTCCCACAACAAGACCATCAACAATCGAGGCCACCAAAAGAGCAGCAAAATACACCAAAATTGCTAATCCCGCGAGCGGGATTCCCAATACTGTTAGCGCCAGAAAAAGAGCCCCAATAGGAAACGTAATAAACATAAGAAATCCGATTCCCATACTCACAAAGGGGGATGATTTTGAGAGCTCAGCATATCGGATGAAATAATTTCTTAAAAAATGAATCAAAAGCCCTCCAACGGCAAGAATGGTCAAAAAGAAAACGAGTGAAAAAGGAGACCAGAGCCATCGGACTTTTCTTTCAAAAGAACTCTGCTCGTATTTATAGACATCTCTGCTTCCATTAAAAGTGTATTCTCCTCCAACATTAACCTCTGACACCTTGTTGGGGGCAGTAAGATCCAAATCTCCAGCAATATATCCTGCCTGACCAAAAATCAATGTCTTCGCCGAAATCTTTGCATTTCCAGCAATACGGTCATTTATCTCTACCACTTCTCCTGCAAGTCGCACATCTCCTTCTACAGGTCCATTGAGTTGAATAGACTCAGCCCCTATCCAGGCATCTCCTCCGATAGTACTCCCACTTCGCACAATTACATTTTGAGCAGCGGCAATAAGACTATCCCCAATATTTCCAGCAACAACCACATCATAGCCCCCGATACGGGCATCATCCCCAACATCTCCAAATACCTTCACTACAAACCCAGCCGCCGTCAAATCCTGACCTACTGATTCACGAACTTCCATAGATCGACCAGCAAGCATAAGATCACCAGGTACATATTTACCAATCTCTTCAATTTCTCCAGAAATATACACATCATTTCCACTCGAAGTTGTCTGCACATCAGAGAGGGCAAAAACCGAAGGAAGAAAAAGGAAAAAAGCGGGAGCAATAAATGAAAAAACTGCAGTTTTCATACATTTCAAAAAGAGGCAGTTATGATTGTAATGACAACTGCCTCTCGGGTCAATTTTCATATACCCCGAAAGAAACAAGAAACACTGAATTGATGATAAACTACCATACGAGTCCTCTTCCCAGTTGTGCTCCTCCCCACCTTTCCTTACAAATGGTGAAAGTTCTTGGAGTGGAATATCAATTTTCTCTTCTTTTACCTCTTTTTGCTCCACTTACGCTTGATTACTTTTTGTGGAGATGTGTTTTTTGAGAAAACATTAAAATTCCTATGTGATAAAAAAAATATCAGTATTGACAGCAATAAAAATTTCGATATGATTGGAGGTAATGAAGAGACAAGAAAATATCTTCGGCTTCCGCCGCCGCCCCTTAGCTCTTTCTTAGGGTAGTATTTTTTGCTTTCTTCTTTTTTGCAAAACAGCCTTAAGAATATCTTAAGGTCTTTTTTACTTTTTTCATACACCAATGTCCGATACAACTTATAAAAAAATTGCTAGTCATGAAGCGAGAAAGGGAGAGTTCTCAAAATGCCTCCTCCTCTATTCTGGAGGACTTGATACTTCTGTTATGCTCAAGTGGATTCAAGAACAGTACGAAGCTGATGTCATTGCTCTCACCATCAATATTGGGCAGACAGCAGATGATCTTGTTGCCATCAAAGAAAAAGCCATTCAACTCGGAGCAAAAGATGCCATTGTCTATGATGCAAAAGAAGAATTTGCTGATCTTTGCGCTATGGCTATTAAAGCAAATGCAGATTACCAAGGAGGGTATGCACTCGGATGCCCACTAGGGAGGGTAATGATTTCACAAGTGGCAGTTGAAATAGCAAAAAAAACTGGCTGTGAAGTAATTGCTCACGGTGCAACGGGGAAAGGGAATGACCAAGTCCGATTTGAAAGTTATGTAACAACACTAGACCCAAAATTAAAAATCATCGCCCCCGTCCGAGAATGGGGCATGGGTCGAGATGAGGAGCTCGCATATGCTGCAAAAAATAACATACCTGTTAAACAGACAAAAGATTCACCCTATAGTTATGACGAGAACATGTGGGCAAACACAGGAGAAGGAGGAGAAATCGAAGACCCAAAACTCATCCCACCGCTCAAGAATATTCTCCAATGGTGCAAGACAAAAGAAGAAGCAAAAGACGAAGCTGGAATCCTCGAAATCGAATTCAAAAAAGGAATTCCCACTTCTCTCAATGGTTCATCTAAAAAACTCAGTGACCTTATTATGGAATGTAATGCTATCGGTGCAGAACACGGTGTGGGAGTCTTTCATCTGATTGAAGACCGACTCATCGGGCTTAAGGTAAGAGGAATCTACGAAAATCCTGCCGCTTCTATTCTCATTGCTGCCCACCAAAACCTAGAACAGCTCGTCTCCACACGAGAGGAAAACGAGATGAAACGATTCATCGATACAAAGTGGGCATATCTCACCTACGATGCGAGATGGTTTGAACCAACCATGCACCATATTCATAGCTATATCGATAGCCAAAATGAAAAAGTCACCGGAACAGTAAAAGTAAAACTCTATAAAGGAAATATAGATGTTGTTGCTGTCGAATCACCATACTCACTTTTTGATGCCGATCTCGCCACATTTGATAAAAATGCAGCATTTAATCAAAATGCCTCCGCCGGTTTCATCGAACTCTGGAATCTTCCCCAAAAAACTGCACGACAATCATTTAACTACGAATCATGAGACTCTGGGATACAGCGAGCACAAGTGACTCTCACCATGAATTTGTTGATCACTTCACCGTCGGAGATGACTACCAGTGGGACAACCAACTCTTAGAGGCAGATGTTCGGGCAAGTAAAGCACACGCGCTCATGCTCCTCAATGTCGGGGTTATTACAGATAAAGAAAACAAGATGCTTCAAAAATCACTTGATGAAATTCTTCTGCTTCACAAAAAAGGAGAATTTCTTATCACTCGTAATCATGAAGATTGCCACACAGCCATAGAAGAATACCTCACCATGAAATGTGGTGATACCGGCAAAAAAATTCATACCGGGCGAAGTCGAAATGATCAAGTTCTCGTAGCCATGAGAATCATCATGAAAGAAAAAATGGATGACTTTCATGACCAAATTCAGGAGCTTTCAAACAGCTTTTCTCAACAAAGCAAAAAATGGAGCTCCCAAATAATGCCAGGATACACACATATGCAAAAAGCAATGCCAACAACAGTAGGAATCTGGTTACAGGCTTTTGCTGATGGACTCTCAGACCAAATACCTCCTCTTAAATCCGTAAGAACTCTCATCGACCAAAACCCACTCGGATCAGCAAGCGGCTTTGGAATCAGAAACTTCAAAAATAATCGCCCGCTCACAACACGAGAATTGCATTTCCAAAAAACCCAAGAAAATCCAATATACTGTGGTCTTTCACGTGGCCTGTTTGAGTATCAATGTATTGAAGCACTCACGCCAAGTATACTCATTCTCAGTCGATTTATTGCCGATATTCTTTTTTTTACTGCTGACGGAAAAAAGTATTTTACCCTCCCTGATTTTTTGACCACAGGAAGTTCCATCATGCCCCAGAAAAAGAATGTTGACCCCGCAGAGATATTTCGAGGAAAAGTATCACAATTCCTTGCCATCAAACATGAAATAGAAATAATCTACAACGGACTTCCCTCTGGATACAATCGGGATATTTCTCTTATAAAACAATCGTACTTCCGGGCGAGCACTCTTGCAGAAGAACTCATGCAAATGGCACAGATTTTTGCAGAAAATGTCACTCCAAATGCTGAAGCACTCCAAGAAAGTATGACCGAAGACCTCTTTGTCACCGAAAAGATTTATAATCTCGTAAAAATAGGAGTCCCATTTCGAGAAGCGTATCAACAGGTAAAAGAAGAGTTTATGACCGGAGACTTGTAAGCATATTATTATCCTTTAGCCACTTCTGCACCATGACTCCGAGTTCAAAAGCAAAAGGAGAATTTATAATAGGGCTTCCATTGCTCATGTCGATTTTATCTTGAGGAACAAGAATATACCCGATTGGTGGGTATACATCTGGCAAAATATTTGAAATATTCATTACGGGACCTTCATCACCACATCCAATGAGCCGTAACTCTTCCAACAGAGAAATCCTTCCTGTCTGTGTAGTGCTACGCATAGTTGGCTGAATCTGTAATTTTCTAATACGATCATAAAGAGCCATCTGCTCATCAACACTTTCACTATTATCATATCTTTCACGAAGATTTCCAAGTGTTGATTTAAGAGCCGCTGTATACACATCATGCAGGATGACAACAATCGCTGGATGAATCACCTCTTTCTGTTTCTCAGGCTCAATATCGGTAGAAAATGGATGTGATGAAGCGATGACATTGACTTGTCTCCCAAAACCATTGTTGTCACAATACGCAAACATATCTTTTCTCCACTGTACCGGAATAGTAAATCGTCTCTTGTCATCTATTTTTATATTCATTCTTAGATAAAAAGTCCTGCACTATACCCTGGTCTTCTATTTTTTAGCAACTAAAAATCCCGTACTTGTGGAGAAGTACGGGATTTTTTTTTCAGTGTATACAATGACCTACTCTTGAGCAGCGAGTTCTTGCTCAATATACTTCTCAAATTCTTCGTATGGATATGCTCCCTTAATCTGCCATCCGTTAATGAAAAATCCAGGAGTTCCTGAAATTCCGTACTCAGAACCTTGTTTCATATCTCCTTCGATTTCAGCAGTATCATTTGCATCAAGACATGCTGTAAATGCTGCTTCATCAAGTCCAAGTTCTTTTGCATACTTAATGAATGTCTCCCTATTAAGACTCTTCTGGTTAGCAAAAAGCTTATCATGCATTTCAAAGTACTTTTCATTACCACCTTGCTCTAGAACACAGTTTGCTGCAACAGCTGCAGGCATAGCGTCTGGATGAAATCCAAGAGGAAAATCTCGGTATACATATTTTACTTTTCCTGTATCAACATATTTTTCTTTAATCTTTGGGTAAACGGAGTTCACATGGCGAGAGCAAAATGGGCACTCAAAGTCTGAAAATTCAACAATAGTCACTGGTGCATCTGCATCACCAATAAAGGGGTCATCATCCACAGAAATGCCCTCCATTTTCTTCGGCTTGTTGGCCTCTTCTTGTGCTTTTTTTGCCGCTGCTTCTTGTTCAGCAATAAAAGCTTGAATTCCTGCAGCTACTTTTGCATTAAAATCTTCATCGGTCATACCTACTGAATCCGCAACAATCTTCTCTGAAATCATCTGCTGTACATCCTCTTTAGTGGCAAAACCAGCATCTGTAAGCTGACTTTTGACTATTTCTTTAATTTTTTCTTCAGAAACACTCTTTTTTAACTCCTTCTGGACAATCTTTGAAACTCCAGCTTCAGAGAGACCCGAAGAATCACTGACTCCTGGTACACACCCAGAAAGAAACATGCCAGAAACGGCAAGAACGGAAAGAAAATACTTATTCATAGTCGATAAAAAAAATACCCATGCATTTTATAGTAAACTCCCCCCAAAAGAAAGGTTCGCGCATTTCTCAAATTTAGTAATATTTTATAATCCTATTTGATAGAGAGAATCATTTACGAGATATGTACCGTTTCATGTACTCCTCCCAAATGCAATGCGGTTACTTGTCGGGAGCAATCAACTCACGAGATGAGAAGATATTACAGAATTACTCCTTTCCCTTTTCACAGTGTGAAAATTGAGGATTATCACTGCATACAATCTCTCCACCAAAGTTTCGTTCACACTGGCTTTCATTAAAGTACACCGCTTTACACTCACTTCGACTGATGCACTCATTTTCAGTTCGAATTTCCGAGCAGGTCTTTTCATCAAGGGTAATACGGTTTTTAAGGCTCAGATCATCCCACGAAAGAGCACTGATAATGTTCGGAGAAATCGAAAAGAAATTCTTCCCGATATAAATGATTCTCTGAATATTTTTATCAGCATCTCCATAAAAATACTCACCAGACTTTAAAAACGAATCATCATCGGCATCATAGTGGCTCACTTCTCCCCGAAGAGTAAATCCATCTTTGACGCTTACATCATATACTCTCGCACCAGAAAAGACTGTTTCAATATCTGCTTCATCTCCTGTTTTGTTATTTTTGTTCTCAGTAATAGTAACCGGGAACCCTAGAATGCCTTTTTTCTCGTCAAAAAGAAGAGCCTTATGATTTGTAAGGACCTCACTCGTCGTTCCTCGAGACCCGATGACTTCCTTTTGAATCTCTCTTGGATTTGCTAGGTCAGAAACATCAAAAAGGGAGAGTTTCATTCCAAGAACAGCAGTGTAGTATACAGCTGAATCAGAGTGGACCTTGTCGGCATCGATAGATTCATCAACCTCCTTTCCAAAACCAATCAAATACTTTTCACCAAAAGGTTGTAAATAATCTGACCATCCGGGAATTTTTAATTTCCCAAGAATTTTTGGTGCTGTCGGAGTAAGGTCTATGACAAACAGTGGATCAACTGTTTTAAAAGTAATGAGAAATGCTCGTTTCCCCATAAAACGAGCTGACTTCAGATTCTCTCCAGGTGCAATACCATCAATCACTCCTGTCTGCTTCAGGTTAGAATCGAGAATCGTTACCATACTTTCGGAAAGATGAGATCCCCACGCCTGACCAACTTGTGTCGCTACTCGAAAGTAATCATTATATTCACTCATTGAAAATTGATTTAAAAGTCGCCCCCGAACTCGCCCCTTTCCATCAAATGCGATATCACCATTAGAAAGTGAAAATTTATAAATATCTGTTCCTTCTGTGTTTTCCCAACCAGAATCATTTCCCCTCTCCCAAAAAATTTCATCCCAAGAAGAATTTGTCACATAGAGATTCTTTTGAGAGGCATACACCTGATTTCCTCCTCCAAGAACAACCTCTCGTTTTGCTTTCTCTGATGCATCTCTCGTATTTACTGAGGCAACAATAAGGTAGTTCTGATACTGGAAATTTGGTATATACCGCACCTCATCACATCCGGCAACAGTTACTTCATCAGGATGAGTGGAATCTGAGAATGCAGGAAGAAGATCATCAAGAGGTATTGGCTCTGGACCCCCTCTAAAAGCATTCCATCCTTTATTCACCACGACATATACCATCTCATCAATTCTACGGGAAGAAACATATTCCCCTTCTACAGCAACGGTACGAAGTTTTTTTGGATTCTCTCTATCAGAAACATCATATACAAGAGTAACCACCTCAGTTGCACCAGAGTAATACGGCATATCCGGCATTATTGTCGTTCGAATAACATCTTCGTAAGGAGAAACCGTCATGCCGTTTTTCTCTCCAATAAGAGTAAGTCGATCTCCATCAAGAAACATCTCACGAGGAAGTATTTTCTCTTCATCAAGTGAAATCCGTGCCACCTCCTTCATTGTATCTGTCGGTATAGCTGAGATAATACGAACAGTTTTTCCCTTGAGAAGAAAAATATGTGACCCATCATTTTTGATGATATCTGCTTCATCAACTCCTTCCTCTTGAATATTTGTTTCTGAAAAATCATCTGCCGCTGGAGCCATTGTTTTTTCTTCGACCATTGCGCTTACACCTGCCGAATCACCATCAGTGACAGCAAAATCTGCAAATTCCATTTCGCTATCAACCATTGCATTTCTTGTTTGCAAAGCCCCTGTATTGAGCCGTTTTTCTGCTTTTTGTAACTGTGCTTCAAGCTCATCACATGAGTTGAGTGTTGGAAGGTCTCCAAGAGAAGTATTCTCTACTTCATTTCCGGTAACAATACCCCAAACCATTTCTGACATCTCACCACGTGTAAGCAGATCAGCTGTATCAGTAATGCTTCCCGGCATGACTCGCTCCCTTTGTAATGCCCCTATATACCCCTCAAACCACTCCCCTTGTTTTGATGCTGGGATAGAGAGCCCTTGAACTTCACTCACAATTTTTGCTGCATCACGAACGTTAATTTGTTCATGAGGCCGAAACGTTCCGTCGGCATATCCCATTATAATCCCATTATTAGAGGCATCGCACACGACGTTATAAAACCAATCATCAGGATGCACATCTGAAAATGTTTTTCCCTCCCAGATACAAGAATCATCACCATAATCTTCTGATGTCTTCAATGCAATCTTCAAAAACTCTGCTCTCGTAATATCTTTATCAGGTCGAAATGTCCCATCTGAAAATCCTTCTACAATACCATTATTCAAAAGATATTCAACTGCCTCTCTCGAGCTCGTACCATGAGTATCAGAAAAATCTGCACTCACAATCGGCGACAACACGAGGGCAAAAAATGAAACAAAAAGTATTTTTTTCATACGGAGAAAAACAGCAGAAAAAGAATAGACTTTCGCAGAAAAATGGCAAGTCAATAGAAAGCAATCACCCTTTGAGCCCTAAAATCATATCACATCCTGCTGATGCGAATAATACTATCGTAAAACAGCTTTCAATGATTCCGAGAAACAATCACTAAAAAAGAATGTCTGTATAAAATACGGAACATCTTCTCGACAAACAAAAGGGGCAATCAGCGGGAATACGAAATTCCAAATAATGGCCCCAAGGATCATGATTCCAAAAAATCCTCCAATCACCAGTACAATCTGCCTTCTATTTGCTCCAGCACTTTTTAAATCGTTCCGCATAAAAAAAACAAAAATGATGATGCCTATTACCCCCTGTATGACAATGGACAGAACATCAGCCAGCAGGGTTATTATAAGAGCAATAACAAGAGGAATAATAATGAGGATAAACAGAATATTTTGTATTGGATAACGCACAAATACTCCCTCAGCATTTATTTTTCCCACTCGCATGTATCGAACGAGAAAAAAATAAACAACAAAAGACACAAGAAGCGTAAAAAGAGGTCTTGCAAGACTCACCAAAAGAAATCCACCCATTTAAATGAAATAGTAATAATCACAATCTTACACTAATACAAACCCACATGAAATGCCTCAAGGCTTCATCATGGAATAAATATCATGAGAGTGATACCCAAAATAGTAGAGTCATAAACTCTTGCACATTTTTAATTCTCATGCGCTACTACGTAATAAAACTTGTGGCACCAAGCCAGGCAAGGTCAAATATTGCTTTTTGAGTTTGGTAGAGTTCTGGATTTTCAATCAGTACTCCAATAGGATTTTTTTTATTCAGATTTGCAATAGCGTATGTCTCTCCGGAACCCAAGAAAACTCTATACAAGGAGTTTTGATAATTGTTCTAAAGTAATAGAAACGACATTTGCTCCAGAGAGACCAGAGAAAGTGTTTTGTGAAGAGTGTTATCTCCAAGTCATTCAATAAAACCTATTGTGTCAGTTCCATCAGCTCCCCATTGGATTGAAAGTGGTTTATGCTTTGAGAAAATACAAGAAAAAGAATGTATTAAAAAAATATTTCTATACACCATATTTATCTAAGAGATCTTTTCAAAAATTTGACTCTCCCTATTATAATTGAGCACCTTGCCCGTTAAAATATCATAGTACCAACCAAAAACTTGTAGTGCTCCCTTTTTATATTTCTCTGCAATAAACGGATATGTAAAGAGATGATTCATCTGTTCGATAATATTTTCCTCTTCGACCATACAATCAAACTCATCTGGAGAAATATTTTTATCTGTCTTTTTTTTTACGATTCTTTTTGCTTGTTTTGCTAATTCTAGCCATTTCATGGTATGAGGAATATCTTGTGTATCTTCATCAGGGAGAGAAAGAGCCCTGCACCCACCACAATTTGAATGGCCGCAAACAACAATATTTTTTACTCGAAGTATTTTTACAGCGTATTCAATAGCAGAGGTGGTAGAATAGAATTCACCACTTTTTCGAAAAGGAGGAACAATATTCGCTATGTTTCGTACAACAAAAAGATCACCAGGCATACTCTTAGTGATTAGATCAGGAACTACTCGAGAATCTGAACATCCAATAAAGAGCGTATGTGGATTTTGAGTAACTGATATTCTCTGAAACAGATCTTTGTGATGATGAAAATCTAAATCACCAAATTGCCGAATTCCCTTTATGAGTCTATCCACGTTCTGATAATAAATTTTAGCACCAGAGTATTAGTCTTCGATTTTTTTGATTCCTGATTCCGTCACAAATCCATCAACAGGTATATCAAAGGATTCCATAGGAAGTTCATCAAATTTCTGAAAATCAAATATCACCCCTATTTTTTGAATGAGAATATTCCGTAAAAACCGGTCATAGTATCCCCCTCCAAAACCAAGACGATTCCCCTTTTTATCAATGGCAAGGGCCGGTACAAAAACAAGGTCAAACGCATTTGGATTTACATCTGGAAGATCAGCAGATGGCTCCATAATCCCAAAGCTTCCCCGTGATAACTCAGTAACAGATTGCACTTCTTTAAAGAGGAGATTCTCTTGAGAAACACGAGGGAAAGCAATAGTTTTCCTTGTTATAAACATCTCTGCTAACTGAAGAATATCAGGTTCTCCAAAGGCAGGTGCAAAAAAGAGAATCTTATCAGCAGCAGGGAAAAAAGAAGAGTGCTGAATATATTCAGAGATAGCTCTACTTTTTTGTCTTCGCACTTGTTCTGGAAGCTCACTTCGTTTACGTTTTATTTCTTCCCGAAGGATTTTTTTATAATTCATGAGGTTGATTTACTACCAAAAATTTCAGAAATAACCGAAGGGTCAGTAACAGCTTCATCATCACCATTGGAGGCTGGTATTTTTTTCTCAATGGGCTGCAAGATAACCGACTGAACTTCTGTAACGATATTTATTTGTGGTCCAAAAATATTCTGCACTCCAGCAAGAAGCTTCTGAAAACGATTTGCTTCTTCTACCTGCTTTTTCCAAGAATCAGCTGAAAATGTGATTTTGAGGGAATTTTCTTTCCCAACCGATGCAGAACTCTGCCCCAGTGCGGCACGAAGCATTCCATCATCCAATGTATCAAGAATCTTCCCCCAATTCTCTTGGAGGGTCTCAGCAGTAAGGGCTACTGCTTGGCTGACAATTTCATCTTCTGTTTTTTCTTCCTCTTTTTTTTCCACTGGTGGCTTTTTTTCGATTCCTTTTGATTCATTTTTTTCTTCTTTCTCTTTTTCTTTCTTCTCCTTGTTCAGAGAGTCATCATCCTTCTTTCCAAAGAGATGCCACCCTCCATCCTTTTTTTCTTTTGAAATCCCTTCCACAAGCTCTGTTGTTTTAATAATCGCAATTTCAATCGGAAGAGTGGGGATTGAAGCATCTCTCATGGCTCGACGAGCAAAATCGAAGTTTTCAATATACCCTAATATTGCAGAAAGAAGATCTGGGTTTTTTTCTTCTACAGAGAATTGCAACATTTTTTCTCGTAAAAATCCTAGGAGTTGCTCCAAAAAATCATCCAGAGAAAGACCTTCTGATGATATTTCACCGATAAATTCAATGGCACGAGCGGCGTTTTTTTCAACCAGAAGTCCAAAAAAATCTTCCAGTTGTGATTTCGATGCCAGCCCAAGTTCTTTTTGTAAATGTTCTACTGATACTACTCCTGCTGCAGAAGCCTGTTCAAACAGACCAATAGCGTCTCGCAAACCTCCTCTCGATTTATTGGCAATAAGCAAAAGAGCCTCTCTGTCGGGCACAGATATACCCTCTCTGTCAGCTATCTCCTGGAGTCTACCGGCAATTTGCTGAGGGGTAAATCGATGAAAAGTAAACGTCTGACACCGACTCCTAATCGTTTCGGGAACCTTTTGGATTTCAGTAGTAGCCAAAAGAAAATATGCATGCTCCGGTGGCTCCTCAATAGTCTTTAGGAGAGCATTAAATGCCTCTTTTGTGAGCATGTGAACCTCATCAATAATGTAGACTTTTCGTTTTCCGAGAGTAGGAGCAAAATTTATTTTTTCAATCAGTGCCCTTGCATGTTCTATTTTCCGATTACTCGCTCCATCTATTTCGATGAGATCAACAAAACTTCCGGCATCAGAGGTGGTACAAAATTCACATTCATTACAAGGACCTCCTGCTTCTGTTGGATTTTGACAGTTTAACGCTTTCGCAAGAATTCGGGCAGTACTCGTTTTTCCAGTTCCTCGAGACCCAAAAAAAAGATAAGCATGAGAGACCTGCTGACTCTTCAGAGCAGATTCAAGTGTTTGCCTCACAAATTCCTGACCAACAAGGTCAGTAAGTGACTTTGGGCGATATTTCTGATAAAGGGCCATACAAAGAGAAAATATTACTGCTGTGTTTTATCTTTTTGAATCCTCTCGAGGAGACTATTATCTCTCCGGAAAATAAGAAATATAAGAGATCCAATCGCTATTGAAAGGCCAAAAAAAATGGGGAGGCGAATACCAAACAAATGCGTCACACTATCACCTCTAAAAAACTCTAAAAAAGCATTTACAATACCGAGAACAAAGAGCATCACTGCAAAAAATTTTCCTTCCTTCCACCTTCTCCAAATCTTTCTTTTCCAGAGATACCACCCAATAAGAAAAATTATAGACAGCAGTACTGTTGCGTAGAGTTGTACTGCATATAACGAACCAGAATATCTGACATCCGTCATATTATATTCAATAACAAAAGGATACTTCAGCCAATCTGGAGCTGGCTTTCCATATCCCCAACCAGAAAAATATCCTCCAAGAGAAACAAAAATTGAAATAACAACACCGGGGAGTATAAAAGCATCAAGCCAAGCAAAATGTTTTTGTTTTCTCCAAAATGCGAGAACAAAAAAAACAACGAAAAATCCTCCTACTGCCCAATCAGACCGAATACCGCTATTCCCAAACAGGAAAAATGAGCGGAAAATTTCACCAATATTCGTATACCATGGTCCAGAAAGTCGAAATTCTATTGAATTCCAAAGCGATAAAAAAGCGCCGAATCTTCCCAAAAAAAGTGGAATAACAACAAAGAGTAAAAGATGGTCACTCAAAAACTTTAATGAGACCTCTTCATCACGAACAGTACGAATCAACACCCAAGAAGCGAGTATAATACCAATAAAAGTAATAATTCCTCCCACAGAGACAATAAAAGGGCCCACAGGAAAGGAATCAAAGTTCATTTCGAAGTAAAAAAACTCCACTGAAATATGCCAAAAGAGAGATGAAAAAGCAAACCACCATTACAAATTTTATACGGCGAAAAAAGATTTCACCTTTCGAATACTTTTTACAAGGTATGCATACGGTGATATTTCTTTTTTTTAAAAGAATAATCTACACTCATTGTGCATGAGAATTTTCCCATTTATTTTGGCATCCATCCTTCTTTTTTCAGGGTGCCACTCCACCACTTCAAATCCCGATTCGATTGTCAAAAAGAAAAGAGAGAGTTCTATTCTTTTTCTTGGGGACACAAGCTTTGGTGAAAACTATCAAGAAAAGTTAAAAACAAATATTTTAGAAACAAAAGGATATGATTACCCCTTTCGAAATTTTGATTCCATTCTTCAATCAGTAGATCTCACCATTGCAAACCTTGAAACTCCGATTGTTGACAAAGGCACCTCCCCTCTAAAAGATAAAAAAAAATATATTCACTGGGTCAATACAGAAAAAACCCTCATAACCCTCCTCAAACATGGGATACATACCTTTATACTCGCCAATAATCACAGCATGGATTTTGGTAATGAAGGACTTGATTCGACTCTCGATTCTCTTCAAAAATACAATATGACAGGATTTGGAGCCGGTAGAACAACAGAAGAAGCGAAAATGTACTTTACGTACCAGTGGCAGAATGACCTCACATTGGCTGTACTTACTGGATTTCCTTACAATAAAACATACAATGAAAAGTATAACTTTTACACGAATAATGAGCACGGTGGAGTCAACATGCTCGATTCAGAAGAACTACGACGCCAAATACAAGAAATTCACAAAAATTATAAAAATCCTTTTATTGTTGTTTCTCCCCATTGGGGTAACAATTATAAAAAAATAACAAAATCACAAGTCGATATGGCACACAAAATTATTGATGCTGGTGCAGATCTCATCATCGGACATGGAGCACATATTGCTCAACAAACAGAAGAATATAAAGGAAAGTGGATTATCTATAATCTTGGGAATTTTATCTTCAATTCACCAGGAAGATATCAAAAATTAAATGTTCCTCCTATTAGTCTTATAGCACGACTTACGAGTACTGAAGAAGAAATATTACTCCGTCTCTATCCTATTTTTACTGACAACCTGATAACCAACTATCAAAGCCGCTTTGTAACAAAAACAGAATTTCAACGCGCGACAACAATACAAAATGGTCAAAAAGGTCGAGATGAATATGGGTATTATATGGAAATAAACCTCAGCAGATTATAATCTTGGTGAAGCTTGTGGCTATTATCTAGAAGCTCTCCTCTCCATTCTTATCACTTTGTCACTTTGATACTCTGTCACTTTGCAGCTTTGAAACTTTGTATCTTTGTATCTTTGCAGCTTTGTAACTTTCAAACATTAAAAATTTAAAATTGGGAATTTTGATTAATAAAATTCCCCACCACCGTCACATTTTGTCCTGAAGATAAATCCCCCTGCCTTCTCCAACTCGCCCATTTTTCATTTTCAAAAGTAGATTCACCATGAAATTCACTGCCGGAAGGCAATACAGACTGTACAGCATCTAAAAATTGAAACTGCACTATTCCCCCACTCTCATCAAAAAATTTTTCTCCAAAACGACTCTTAATCTGCTTATGGCAATCATCTCTCTGTATCTCAAATTGAGTATGAAGTGGTCCAATCCAAATTTTTTGTAATGGATCATCAATAAACGCATCCAACATTTTTTCAAGGATTCCAGTAATGAGACCTCTCCAACCAGCATGAGCAATACCATATTTCTTTTTTCCTATAAAGACCACTGGAGCACAATCTGCAGTCTTTATCCCAAGACAGAATTCTCTATTTTGAGTAAAAAGGCCATCGCACATATCTACATTTTCATCACCTGTCACAACCTCCATAATCCTATTTGAATGCGTTTGTTTTGGAAAAATAATATTCTCATCCAACTGGGAACCCGGAGGAAATGTTTCGTAGTACATAGAAAAAAAATATCATAAATTGGTATTTTTTTCGATGAAATATTGACAATCGATAAAAAAGGATAGAAAATAGTTTCCTTTTTTCATCTCTATGACTACAGAAACACAAAACGAAGAATCCCAATTGTTAAAAATAAAATTAGAAAATGGTGATAATCAGGCAACGATACTTTATAAGGCATCTCGTATGATTCAAGAGGTCTTTAGAAATAGCATTCCCATTGAGATGAAACCATTACTATCCACATTGGAAGAACTCACAGCACAAAAGGACGGA
This sequence comes from Candidatus Peregrinibacteria bacterium, assembly GCA_024762935.1. Lineage (GTDB taxonomy): Bacteria > Patescibacteriota > Gracilibacteria > CAIRYL01 > JANTGK01. The sequence goes on from JANTGK010000003.1 coordinate 15,597, forward strand.
AAAATACCAGAAGAGGATATCGATTCACTTACTCAAGCCATTAAAAGTCTCTCCTCTTCTTTACCTGAACAAGTAAATGCAGAGACCCAAAAAAGGATACGGCAGTATCTCGAAAATCTTATAATCAGTACTGGAGATATTAATTACCAATATACGTGGTTTGAAACCATAACAGAAACAGGAGGAAACTATCCCCCCATTAGAAACAATGCCAGTGTCACACCAAAAGGCATCATTGATAATTACAATGGAAGACTTCTCTATTCCGTAAATAATGGATAGAAAAAGCGATTGTTCCATGATTTACAGATAATTTGCTTTTTTTAATATATTATGTTATAGTAAAATATTCATAAAAATAAAATGAATAAAAAAAATATCGTTGCTTTCTCAATTGCAACAATCATATTGCCAGTAATGGCTTTCTGGCAGTTCGTATCCTATGAAGAAGGAACTTCTCTTTCCATAGAAAAACTCATGGCAAATACTATGAATGAAACGAACGGAAAAAAAGCAAAAAAACTAGCAGATATCACATGGATATCATGTGAAGATACAGACGGAGGAATGAACGCAGAAGAAAAAGGTGAAATAGAAGTCATGTTCTCAAAACATGAAAAAGTATATTCAAAAAAACTTTCTGACCAAAACTTTCAATGGAAGGGAAAGACTGGTATTGCAGAACTTGGATGCAATGGTTCTGTTCCAAGAATTCGCTTTATTGCATGTGTGCCGATTTCAAATGGACTCTGTCCATCAAAAGAAAAAAATATTTCTGAAGATACCATTGCTGATACAGATAAAATATCACTTTCAATAAAGGTCTCTAAAAATCGAACAGAATTTTCAAAAAGTCTCACCGTTACAGCAACTGATGACTACCTTGAAGTCTTCACCCCTTTTTACTACGAGGTAAAGATTTTAAATGATGGAAATACGGTAAGAGATATTATTCTCACAAAAAACTCTCAAGAAAATAAGAATGTAAGAGATATTCTCTATGAAGGAATGTTCTGCCCTGAAAACACGCAGTGTACTGGAAGTCTCAGTGAAGGGAGCGTTTTAATAGAGAATTTACAGCCAGGTGAAGCAGTTTCTATACATTATGAACGTGATGTCAGTACGCATGAAAAATTCATGTATGCTGAAAAGATCTCTCTTGATGATGGGCAAAAAAATGCCGCAATCCTAAGAGTGCAAGAGTAGTAATATATAAGATTTTTTTCTTTTACAAAAGTGATAAAACTTTTTTGATATCTCTCTGTTCCTGCGTTTTTAAAAGGTTCGAAAGGGTCTGCTGAGAAAATCGTTCACCAGAGTTTTGTAAAACTCTCTCCATTCTTTTTACTATTTTTCTTTTCTGAGCATCATGCGTTTCATAGAGGATATTCTCCTTCGATGAATACAACTCTACTCGTCCTTTTCCCTCCACTATTTCCTGCAGCCCTTCTCTCTGCCTATCCAGATCTTCCCCCTCCACGGCTCCCTCTGAAAGATCGACTGTAAAAATATCTGAATTCTCTGGAAATTTTGTTTCTTGAAGACGCGATATTTGCCTATCTGAAAGTACCTTTTCTCCTGTTCCCTCCATCTTTTCAATTTTTGCCTTCTCTTTGATTTGTTTACAGCAACAAAGATAGAGAGAATACAGATATGCAAAGTGATTATTTCTTTCTGAAAGAGATAAAAGCTGGTCCTTTTTTGTGGCAACCTCCTGCAATTCATCACTGTCCTCACCTCTTTCCTCGTCTTCTGTATCAAGAGTATCTGAACTACTATAGACTTGCTTGTCTTTGAGAATGTATTTCCTACACTTGGAAATATTTTTAATAACTTCAGAACGAATTCCTTGCACTTTTACCCTATTTTTATAAGTTAAGAGTTGCAAATTGACAGCAGATACTTCTAAAAACAAATCTGTATGAGTCGCAAGAGACTCTTTCCATCCTTCTTCCCTGAGAGCATAATCAATACTTTGTCTCGCATCTGAAACGATATCTTTACTCTTTTTATTCTCACAACACACTCTTATACTCGTATCAATTTTACCAATAAGAACCTCCATTCCAGGCACCTGAGATGAAAGAATCTTGCCCCGAAGTGCTTCATATTTTTCAAGAACACTCACCCATTTTTCTTGTGAATCCAAAAGTTGATTATATTCGGCATGAAATGAAGCGATTGCAATATTATCGTGCATCTCCCTCGCTTTCTGAAGAAAAAGAGTTTTGTACTTCGGAATCGAAGTAGTATTCGCAGCCATTTTATATTCCGTTTCCAACTGCCTCCAAAGAGAGACCGAAGGGTTCCAGTCTTTTTTCAGAATCTTATTTTCTTTCTGCAAAAGAAGTGATTTCTTTTCTTTTGCATCAAGGTTTTTATGTGTTATTTCAAGTGCATCCTCGAGTTTCTTTCTTAAGTCGGCCTGATATGCCACGGGAACATTTTCTCGTGTAACCCTCCTGAGAAGATCTGTATATATTTTTTCTGATTCCTTCCAACTTCTATTTGATGTAATGGTCTCTTTGAGAGAGACATGTATCTCAGCTACATTTATCTTTTGCCTGATCTGAATAAGCTTTTTTTCAGCAAAAGAAGATCCTCTTTGTGAGAGCTGTTCATATTCTTTGTAGAGAATCTCCCAGAGAGGAATCGACTCCTTCCATCCAACCCCCATAATGTTATTTTCCTGAGACTTGAGTTCAAAAAGCTTCTGATGATATTCGCTCTTTTCTCCCAGAGAATCTCCCTGATTCGGTGATGACAATTCCCATCTAGGCAGTTCTCTAAAAGCCAAAGGTGATACGTTTCCATTCATATATCCCTATTCTACATGTTTATCATAATTGTAAACACTCTCTTTACCCAGGAACTTCAATCTATGCCTCTGCCAAGTAGGTGTTTGCAAAGCAAGCTGAATATTCTCTCGAGTACAATTAATGTTGATCCATAGTCAAGTAAGAAATTTCTTATAAAAAAAATGTTTCCTATAGAATCATGAATATAAAATGTTCATTCCTCATTTCCAATGCGTATTAGCTTCTCAAAAGGAGTTCATGTGCTTCGAGGGCACAAATAGCTCCTTCAGCAGCAGCTACTACCACTTGTTTATGGACCTGATTACTACAGTCACCTCCTGCAAAAATTCCTTTTGTTTGTGTTTCGCATCGAGATGAAGTAATTATTTCCCTTCCCTCATTGAGCTTCACCACCTTTTCCAAAAATTTTGTAGCTGGCTTTTGACCAATTTCTTCAAAAATACCCTCACACAAAAGTTCATGCATGGCACTATCCTTTTTGTATGAAACGGCGCGTACTTTATCATTGGCATCCAAAAGTACCTCTTTTGTATCAGCATTGGTAATGACTTGTATATGCGGAGATTTTTCAATTTTTTCTCTCATGCATACTTCTCCAATGAGTTCATCATCATAAACCAAGAGGGTAATATCATCGGTAAATTTATCAAGTTGAAGCGCAACATCCATGGCAGAATTGCCGCCACCAATAACTACCATTTTTTTATCCTTATAGAGTGGAGCATCACATGTAGCGCAAAAGCTGAGTCCATTTCCCTGCATGGCAATTTTTTCTCCGGGGACCTCCAGCGTTCGAGGGATTTTCCCTGTCGTACATATAATTGTTTTGGCAGAAAAAGTCTGGTTTGTATCAGTTTTTATCTGAAAACCAGTTTCAAACGTTCCATCAACACAAGTCGCCCGTTCATTTTCCCGAACCCAGAGATCAAAATGAGCATTGTCATTATCCACTGTACGAACATGATCAAAAAACTGTTTTGTGAGCTCTGGTCCAGTAGCCTGTGCAACCCCTGTCCAGTTCTCAATATCTGATGACCACATCATCTGTCCTCCCACTTTTCCACAAATAAGAAGAATTTTCATCTTTCTTCGAGCCGCATAAATAGCAGCCGTCATTCCAGCAGGCCCGGCACCGATGATAATCGTATCAAATACTTCAGGGTATGTATTTTCATCAGTTTCACAGTTTATGCATGACCAATCTCTTTCTTTCATATTTTTTATATATATTTTACAGAGGAGTATAACAAATAATACACTTTTTTACAATATATCTTGAATTTATCAATTCATATAATTATGAGCTCAAAAGCCAAATGTAGCGTTTACGAATCGTATTCACCTATCGAGCACAAAGAGTCTGACACCCCTTTCGATTCCAAGCACTCATTCCTCCCTTAAGGTCATGCACATTTGTGAAGCCCATCTTCTTCATCATCGAAAGAGCCGCTGAGGTTCTATTCCCACTCCGACAATAGATAAGATAAGGAGAATTTTTATCAAGTGCTTGTAATCTCCTTTGAAAATCAGGGGCATAAAAATCCATTTCCAGAGCAGCATCAATAGCTTTTCCTCTTGCAATTTCCTGTGGTGTTCGAATATCAATGACGATTACTCCGTTCTCTTGAGATTTTTTCTGAAATTCATAGGGAGAGAGGGAGGCAAAGGCTTTAAATTGATTGTTAGCATCTTCTGGAGGTGTATTTGATACTTTTGCACATCCGGCAGTAATCATAATCGTCAGAAAGAGAAGAAACAATCTCATAAATCTAAAAAATAGCACCAGTACGCTACCATTATAACAATACAAGAAACAAACTCCTTATACCATCACGTGGTGAATCCATTGTGAAACAGTCTTCAGTAAATACGCCGTAATAGCATCTTTGTCGGTTTCAATACGCTCGGGTATTTCAATCACAATCTGCATACTTCTGAAATCACCTTCATGAAATATCTGCAGCCCCGGAATACCACTCTCTTGCGCAAGTCCCATAATATCCTTTCTTGTTAGTATGAGAGCTATATTCGTCACCTCTCTACTTTTCTCTAGTGTTATAGCCCTCATTGCATCTAGACTCTCAACGCGTAAATGAGGAAGATCAGATATATCGAACTTATGTTCAAGGATGTTGAAAAAAAGTAACACACTTTGCATCATGTTATTTTTTTATGCAAGTTTTTTTATGGACAAAGAGCATTCATTTCTAAACACGTATCAAGAGCCCAACTCAGAAGAGAAGCAGCATTTATATAGGATCAATAAAATATTGACTTACACCATTTATTTATTATAATAAATTTGAATCACAAGATTCATTTCGTGAAACTCAATATCCAAAAATCATTGAGCTTCCGTTGCTCTTTGACATTTTGGAAAACGTAAATAGGAGAGAAAAATGAGAGACAATGAAAATCAGATAGAACCCCGATGGTTTCTAAGACCATTCTTTGATAGTAATGGTCGGCCATTGTTACTGAACATTACTATTGCATTACTTATTATCACAACTGGTTGGTCTGCATTCGCTATCGTTCAACAAGATGAGGAAGCACCGAGATACCGATTCGGAAAGTACATTGAAACACTTGGTCCGGGATTTCATATAAAAATTCCTTTTCTTGAAAGTATTGTGTCAACCAAAATCACAAAAATTCGTCATAGTCAGTTTGGCTATCGGGTTGAAGATGATGGAAGCCACACTACAATCATGGCAGAAGCTGAAATGCTAACGCAGGATGAAAAGCTTGTTGATCTTGACGGCGTACTGCAATATAAAGTGGCAGATGCCTACAAGTGGCAAACGAAAGTGGAGAATCCTGACCTTGTCTTAAATCTGTTGATTCAATCAGCAATGAGACAAGTGATGGGCAAGACCCCGTTTGAACTCGTCATTACGACAGATCGAAATCGGATTCAGGCAGAAGCCTTAGCTCTGATGGAAGCCTTAACAAATAAACTCGACTTTGGAGTTCAGTTAATTTCGTTCAACCTACAAGGAGTACATCCTCCAAAGCCGGTTCAAGATGCATACGATGATGTTGTTCGTGCAGGAGAAGACCGTGAAAAATCGATTGAGAATGCAAACAAATATCAGAATGATATTTTGCCAAAGGCCGAAGGATATGCCGCAAAAATCCTGAACGATGCAAAAGGCAAGGCAGCTGAACGAGTTGCCCTTGCAGAAGGTGATGTGGCCAAGTTTTTGGCAATTGCGAAGGAGTACAAAAGAGCCCCGGAGGTTACCAGGCAACGTCTCATTTATGAGGCTCAGCAAGTAATCTTTCCTGGGAAAAAGATTGTTATCGATCACGACACCACAGGGCTCTTGAAGCTCTACAACCTAAATCAAACGAAGTTACCTGGAGGTGATAAATGAGTACTAATGAAAATTTACCAAAGCGTAAGCGTATAACTTCCTATAGGGTAAACCTATTTGGGTTTATAACCTTGATACTACTAGCAATCACGTACTTTGGATTCACTTTTCAAGTACATGAAAGTGAGCAAGCAGCGGTATACCGAATGGGGAAACCACTCCGTAATGTTACGGAGGCAGGTCTTCATTTCCGCTTGCCCTACCCGTTTAACGAAGTGAAGAAGGTTACGAAAAAAATCTATCTTCAAGGAGTCGGAAGTGGGTCGAAAGCCCGAGACATTCTCACGGCAGATAAAAAAACGTTAGTGTTTGATGATTTTCGTCTTGTTCAAGTGCCTGGAAACCCTATCAAATTCATCCAGACCGTAAAGTCTGTGAGGGGTTCAGCTGATAAAATTGATCGGATTGTAGGGTCGCAGGTGAGGAACACCATTGGTGAGTATAAACTCAGTAAAGTCATCGACGCAGGTCGAGAGCAAATACTGAGAACTATCACCAGCAAGAGCAGAAAGCAGTTATCTCCATTCGGCATCGAACTGGTGATGGAGCGAATCAATCGGCTTGACTTCACTCCGTCAATCAAACAATCAGTCGTCGGTCGGATGCAGGCTGAACGCCAACAGGAGGCGGCTGGAATCCGTGCAGACGGAGAAAAGCAGGCGCGTCTGATTACATCCAATGCCGACCGAGAAAGAACAGTTCTCATCTCAACAGCAAAGAAGCAGGCGCTTCAGATTCTCGGAAAAGCCGATGGAGAAGCTGCTCGCATCTATGCGGCAGCTTATGAAAATAATGCCGAGTTTTATGCCTTCTACGAAGGACTCAACACAGCAATGCTTACCCTCGGACCAGATTCTGGTACCGATGTAAAATTGCTGATGTCCGGCAATGAAGGTCTGCTCAAAGGACTTCTGCAGTAATATTTTTTGTTTTCCAAATGTCGACTGTGACCCCGCTTTTGGCGGGGTCTTTTTTTTGCACCCATTTCCAAATGGTCTAGGTGACACCTAGACCAAGAAAATATATATGGGGGGAATAAAAACAACTCTTAAAGTTTCAATCTCTCTTACCAAATCGTTACGCGATCATCTTTATTCATCCACATCCCATCCCCTTCTTCAGTCCCAAATGCATCATGGAACATATCGAGATTCTTTGGTACCTGTGTTCCACGGATATCAGCTGGGGAATGTACATCTTTTTTTAGCGCTGTTACTACCGCTTCTTCCCGTAATTTTGCACGCCATGCAACAGTCCATGCCACAAAAAATCGCTCTTGTTGGGTCATTTCGTTTATTTTTTCATCCACAGGGTTGTCTTTTAAATACATTTCTAACGCATCGAAAGCAATGGCAAGTCCACCAATATCTGCAATATTCTCACTGAGTGTTAATTTGCCATCTATAAATGTTTCTGGAAGATATTCAATATGACTAAATTGTTCTACCAGCTTTTGACTCTGCTCTTTAAATCGAGTTCTATCTTCATCGGTCCACCATTCCTGAAAACTTCCGTTCTCATCATATTTTGATCCAAGTTCATCAAATCCATGGGTAATTTCGTGTCCGATAATCGCCCCCATTGCCCCAAAATTTCGTGCCGGATCAGCATTAATATCAAATAATGGCGGCTGTAAAACTGCAGCAGGAAAAAGTATCAGATTTTTTTCTGGAAAATATGCTGCATTCACTAAGTGCGCCGGATACTCCCATTCTTCGTAATTTACTGGTTTTTTCAACATTCCAAATTCTCTTATCTTGTTTGCCTTTGCAATGGCAATAACGCTATCAATGTAACTTCCGCCTTCCTTGGCAGAAATTATTTTTAGCCCCGGATACTCCTTCCATTCTTCAGGATATCCAACAAGCCGCCGTACATTTGAGAGCTTCTGAACTGCTTTTTCTTTCGTTTCATCCGAGAGCCAAGTATTTTGTAATATTCGGTTTTTATAAGCGAGCAAAATATAATCGATCATTGTATCTGCCAACTCTTTTACCTCGGGAGGGAATTTCTCTGCAATATAAATTTGAGAAAATGGATCACCAAAACTCAACAGATGATGCGTTAGAATTCGCTCTCCGTTAGAAGGCATCTCCTTCATTCCTCCAAAAATTTTTCCAAATAAATTGTAGTACTTCTCTTCTATTGAAGAATCGATATATTTTGCAGAAGCATGGACAAGGCGTATTTGAAGATACTCTTTCCAAGTTTCAAGAGGTACTTCAGAAAGCATCGTTTCAATATTCTTATTATACTCCGGATTTGATACAACAATAACATCACTTTTCACACCCACATCATTAAAAAATGACGTCCAATCAATCGATGGTGTTAATTCCTGTATCTGATTAATAGTCATCTGATTATATGTTTTTTCTGGATCATATTGCTCTGCCCTTGAAAATCCTTTTTTTACCATTTTCTGCTCAAGTGCAAACACATTTTTTGCTTTTTTTAATGAGTCTTCAGTATCATTCCCAATATAAGAAAATAAAGCAGAGACATAATCTCTATACCCACTGACAAAAGGTGAGTCTTCTTCCATTTCATAAAAATCTTTTACCTTCAAGATGGGAGTAGACTCAGAAAGCTGCAATGAATATTTCGTATTTTCCTTTGCATCTACAGCAACGTGTACATTCCAAATGGCTTCAGTGAAAAAGTTTGTTTCTGCTATAAATTTCTGCAAATCTTCAAGAGTTGAAATACTGTCAATTTGTTTGAGCCGATCTTCTAAAGGCTGTTTTGAAAGATTATCTCTTCGCTGAGTATCATTTCCAAGGGCATACAGCTCCACAGCATTCCACGCATCAGAGTCTTTCTCATAGGGATTTCCTTCACGAATCATTTTTTCAATAGTAGTACTCAAGCCATTCAGATTGTCCGCATGCATAGCATAGAGAGTTCCCCATTGCTTTTTATCATCTGGAATTTTTGTTCTTTCTAGCCATCCACCATTCGCAAATTCATACAAGTTGTCCTTTGGAGAAATGGTTCGATTAAAATCCTCTGCTGGAAAATCAACAAATTTCTGCACATGACTGGGCACTTCGTCTTTGCTATTTTGGACGACATCCATATCAGAACTCTTCCTTATGTTTTCCTTTGATTCCTGTAAAACAGATACCTGCTCTGGTGGTATTTTAGACGACTCCTCTATATGCTGACACCCCATAATCACAAAGGAAAGAGGAGAATTAAGAACTGAAGATTTTTTTGCATATTTATTTTTTTATACCGAATTATTATAGAATAAATATTAGTAATTGTAAATGTTTCGATTCTCAAATCATATAATTTTATAGTTTTTTGTACTCTGAGGCAAGAGTAGATGTGAAAATAACCCACCTGCTCCACATATTTGTTTTCTGAGAGATAATCGGCACCTTATTAATACTTTCCAAAATATCAAGGATGGGGTGTGGCTGTAGCCACACCCCATCCAGCAAAGAATCTAGCATTTCTCATTCACAATTCTTCATTATTAATTCTTAATTCCCCCTTCATCCTTTTTTAATTCTCCCTTCACCCCTTCTCAATCACCAACTTATCTCCCTTCATTGAAACCTTAGCGGTAGAACCTTCCTCAATCTCCCCTTCTATCATCTTTAATGAAAGCGGATTTAAGAGTTCATTCTGCAATACTCTTTTTAGTGGTCTCGCACCAAAGGCAGGATCATATCCACGTTCAGCAAGAAAGTCTTTTGCCTTATCATCAATTTTGAGAGTAATTTTTTGTTCTGCAAGTCGGGTAAATATTTTTTTCAACTGGATATCAAGAATCTGTCGAATCTCACTTTTCTTGAGTGGATCAAATATGACCGTTTCATCAATTCTGTTTAAAAACTCGGGTTTAAAATTCTGTTGTAGAATTTTATGTATAGATGCATTTCTCTCCTCCAAAGCTTTTGCATCTGGTTTTTTATCAGAATATTTTTCAGAAAAACTCTGCAAAATATCACTTCCAAGATTACTCGTAAGAATAATCACCGTATTTTTAAAGTTCACTGTTCGCCCCTTACTATCGGTGAGTCGACCATCATCAAGAAGCTGCAAGAGAATATTAAATACCTCTGGATGTGCTTTCTCAATCTCATCAAAAAGAATTACTGAATAGGGCTTCCTTCGAACAGCTTCAGTGAGCTGTCCTCCCTCATCATGTCCGATATATCCTGGAGGTGATCCGATAAGTTTTGCGACAGAATGTTGCTCCATAAATTCACTCATATCTATTCGGATAAGTGCTTGTTCGTCGCTAAACAAAAAAGTACTTAATGCCTTTGAGAGTTCCGTTTTTCCAACTCCAGTCGGACCAAGGAATAAGAAACTCGCCAGTGGCCTGTCTGGCTCATTGAGCCCTGCACGCGCCCTTCGAACAGCATTACTTACTGCAGAAACAGCTGTGTCTTGTCCAATAACTTGTTCATGAAGATGCTTTTCCAAGAGTGCTAGCTTCTCTGATTCCTCCAGAAGCATCTTCTGTACCGGAATTCCTGTCCAACGAGAAACGACTTCTGCAACCTCTTTCTCCGTTACTTCTTCAGCGACCATCCGTTCTTTTCCATCTTTTTTTGAAGATTTCTTCTCCAATTCAATAAGCTCCTCTTTTAACTTTGGCATCTCTCCGTAACGGATTTCAGCCATGCGTTGTAAATTTCCTGCACGCTCCTGAACCTGAAGCTCATTCTTGAGCGCATCAAGTTTTTCTTTTACCTCTTTGATTTTTACAATCCCCCCTCTCTCAGCTTCCCATTTTGCACGAAGTGAGTTTGCTTTCTCTTCCAAATTGGCCAATTCCTTCTCGAGAGTCGCAAGACGATCTTTCGACTCCTGTGATTTCTCTTTCTTCAGAGCCTCTCTTTCTACTTGCAATCGGCGAACTTGACGAGAAAGTTGATCAAGCTCTGCAGGTTCACTTTCTATTTCCATCTTAAGTCCTGCTGTCGCCTCATCCATAAGGTCGATAGATTTATCAGGATTCTTCCGGTCAGGCAAATATCGAGTAGAGAGTTCTGCAGCAGCTACCAGAGCATCATCAGTAATACGAACCCCATGATGTACTTCATATTTCTCCTTAATTCCTCTCAGAATAGCGATAGTATCTTCTAAATCTGGTTCATCGACCATAACAGGTTGAAAACGACGCTCAAGAGCGGCATCTTTTTCTATGTATTTCCGATATTCACTCAGTGTCGTTGCGCCAATAACTCGAATATGACCACGAGCAAGCGCTGGTTTTAAGAGATTACCAGCATCCATTGACCCCTCTGATGCACCAGCACCAACGATTGTATGAAGCTCATCTATAAAAAGAATAATCTGACCCGAAGACTCTTCGATCTCTTTTAAAACCGATTTGAGACGCTCTTCAAATTCCCCTCGAAATTTTGTACCCGCTACCAGTGCCCCCATATCAAGAGCAAGGAGGGTTTTATTCTTTAATGTTTCTGGAACATCTCCGGCAACAATCCTCTGAGCAAGCCCCTCAGCAATTGCTGTTTTTCCTACTCCGGGATCCCCCACAAGAACAGGATTATTTTTTGTCCGACGGGAAAGAATCTGAATGGATCTCCGTATTTCACTATCACGTCCGATAATAGGATCCCCTTTTCCCTTCCGTGCCTCTTCGGTCATGTCCTGTGTAAACTTTTTCAATGCATCTCGCTTCCCTTCTGGATTCTGATCAGTAATTTTTTCATTTCCACGAAGTGCTTTTAGTTTTTCTTGAACATCTTTTTTGTTCAATTGAGAAAGAATTTCTGATGCAGAATTCTTTGCTTCGAGTAATCCTATAAAAAGGTGCTCAACAGAAAGGTACTCATCTCCAAGTTTTTTTTGAAATTTTTCAGCTGCATCAAAAACCCCCTGCATTTCTCCCGAAATATTTCTCTGCCCCCCCGATACACGCGGAAGCTGAACAAGCTTTGCTTTTGCTTTTTGCAAAAGATCATTTGGATTCTCATTCAGACTTTCAAGCAGTGGCGAGACAATAGTGTCTTGCTGAGCAAGAAAAGCAACAAGAAAATGAAGCCCGGTTATTTGTCCATGTTCCATCTGCTGTGCCAGTGATTGAGCTGCTTGAAAAGCTTCTGAAGTTTTTTCTGTAAATGTATTTGGATTCATAGTATTAAAAAAATAAATTTTTAGCACTCATTAGTATAGAGTGCCAATTTTAAAAATTCAAGAAAAAAATGGAAGAAAATTTTCCTCCCCTCTGATTTCCTTTTTTAAACCCATCACCCATTATGATAATAAAAAGATTCCACATCTTGTCTTAACATTCATTATTCTTTCTTCTTCAATTTTTATTCGTTACTCTTCTTTTAGTATTCATTACAACTAATGTACGACTTCTATTTTTCGATATTTGCACTGTACGGCTTTATTCTTGGAGGATTTATTCTCAAAAAAATCTTCAAAGAAAAGATTGATACGAAATCAATGACTCTTACAACTATCTTCTTCTTTCAACCAATACTTGCATTTTGGGGATTTACGAAGGCCCCAATTCAGTTAAGCCTCATTGGGAGCGGTGGTCTTTATTTTTTAACCCTTGTTTTGGCAATGATGCTTCTTTTTCTTGCCTCAAAACTCATCACCTCAAAGCCAAAAGAAATAGCTCTCCTCTCTTTTACGGCAACAAGTGGAAATACTGGAAACCTTGGAATACCTCTCTCTGGTTCGCTTTTTGGTCCAATCGGTATTCTGGCAGCAACTATGTTTAATTTTATGAATATCATTTGGAATGTTACTCTCGGAGTATTTTTTTACGCTCGTGGAGATTTTTCTGTAAAAGACTCTCTCTTAAAAATTTTCACCATGCCTCTTCTCTGGGCGAGCATTGCTGCTATAATATTCAATATTCTCAAGATTCAGATTCCTGAGAGAACTGGTGAATTTCTGGAACTTGGTGCCCATGCATCTATTGTTGTCCAACTCTATCTTCTTGGTTTGTTCTTAGCGGATATTAAACTCAAAAAAATGTCACTCCTCTATAATATATGGGTCAATACTGGAAAATTTCTTATTCTCCCGGGGCTTGGATTCCTCATCCTCTTTCTGGTCTCCCCATATATAGAAATTCCAAAAATCGTACAGAGTGTTTTCCTTCTTGAACTCATGGTTCCCCTTGCAGTAAACAATGCAAACCTCGCCAATCTTTACAATTGCAAACCAAGACAAGTCTCTGAGACCATTTTTACTTCTTCTCTTGTTTTTCTCCTTCTTGTTCCTCTCCTGTTTTGGCTCTTCCTCAAGTAACAGCCAAAAGAAAGAGTGGGATTCCAATAGCAAGAAAGAGTATTCGACATCTTTTTCCGAGATCTATTCCAAATGCCCGATACAAAAAATCACTTCCAGGTGGGAGATAAATAATTGCAAGAATAAAAAGAACAAAAGCTGCAAGCGGATTTAAGAACATATAAAAACACGCCCCAAAGAAGAATAGAAATCCAAAAACCCATAAAAATGGGTGGTGTGGTTTTTTTGTCCGATTACCTGTATTTTGTTTTTTCATATCTTCTCATTGTAGCGAAAACTAATAGAAGAGGAAAGGCTCAATATTGACAAAATCATGTTTCCACAATAAAATCCCTCATCATAATCGAGACTAATATGAGGCTTGAAGAAATATTTTTCCCTGGTGAAAATCCCTATCGGCTCAGCAAAGAACAGATTCATACTCTCGCAAGAAAAACTCTTTTGTTACTTCAATGTCAATCGAGAGAGAGTATACACGGTGTTTTTACGTATAATCGAAAAATTGATGGAACGGAACACCAGAATTATTGTCCTTTCAGTAATGATACATTTAAACATGTTCCATACTTCATTCTCGATCACAGATCATTTAAAGGAAATCTTCCGGAGGAAGTCTCTCGCAGACAATATTTTGCTGAGTACCTCCAAAAACTTGTTGAACAAGAAATACTACGTGATAAATAATTATTATTTGGCTTTCAATAGCCTATTTATATATTTATTGTATACCGTCTGGTGAATTTTCCTTTAATTCTTCCAATAATTTACGTAGCATGCATTCACTATTTTCTAAATCTGTGAAAAAAGGAACCATGCAACTAAAAATCGGACTCGCTGAAATGCTAAAAGGTGGAGTTATAATGGATGTCACCAATGCTGAACAGGCAAAAATTGCGGAAAAGGCTGGTGCTGCAGCTGTTATGGCACTTGAAAGGATTCCATCAGACATCAGAAAAGACGGTGGAGTCTCTCGCATGTCTGACCCCAAAATGATTGCCGAAATTCAAGAGACAGTCAGTATTCCCGTCATGGCAAAATGTCGAATTGGCCATATTGCAGAAGCAAAAGTACTAGAGGCAATGGGAATTGATTTTGTCGATGAAAGTGAAGTTCTTACTCCTGCAGATGATAAAAATCATGTCAATAAGGAGGGTTTTGCCGTCCCGTTTGTCTGTGGTTGCCGAAACCTAGGAGAAGCCCTCAGAAGAATCGGTGAAGGAGCGGCCATGATTCGAACAAAAGGAGAGGCTGGAAGTGGAAATATTGTAGAAGCTGTCCGACATATGCGTCAGGTACAAAGAGATATGAAAAAGCTCACAACTCTCGATGTACACGAACTCATGGCAGAAGCAAAAAATATGGGGGCTCCATATGACCTTGTCGTCAAAGTATCAAAAACAGGAAAACTCCCTGTTCCCAATTTTGCTGCCGGGGGTATTGCTACTCCAGCAGATGCTGCTCTTATGATGGAACTCGGAGCCGAAGCAGTTTTTGTAGGATCAGGAATTTTTGCATCAGATAACCCAGATATACGTGCTCGTGCAATTGTAGAGGCGGTAACACACTGGAACGATCCAAAAAAACTTCTCGAAATTTCAACTGGACTCGGAGAAGCAATGGTTGGACTCGAAATGAGTGATCTTTCTGAGGAAGATAAACTCCAAAATCGTGGTTGGTAGGAATCAATTGCAAATCTGTAAATTACGAACTACATGAATACGCCAAAAAAACGAATAGGAGTACTCTCTCTCCAAGGCGGCTTTGCGAAACATATTCAAATGATTACCAATTGTGGTGCTACTGCTCTTGAAATCAGGAATCCAGCAGAACTCAAACAGTGTGATGGACTCATTCTTCCTGGTGGAGAGTCAACAACCCTTACAAAACTCATAAACCGATATCAATTTCGAGCTCCTCTCCTTGAATTTGCAAAATCAAAACCGATTCTCGGAACCTGTGCCGGTGCGATTCTTCTTTCAAAACACGCACATGATGATCGGGTACAACCACTTGGTCTTATAGATATCGATTCACATCGAAATGCGTATGGGAGACAGGTGGAGTCCTTCTCAACCACAATTGATATTACCGGACTTTCGTCTCCTTTTGAGGCCATTTTTATACGTGCTCCACAACTCACACTTCTTACAAATAGAGGAGAAATTCTTGCTCAAAATAAGGGAAAACCCGTATTCGTACGACAAAAAAATATTTTTGCTCTCACATTTCATCCGGAATTAACACATGACTCAAGGATTCATGAACTTTTCTTAAAATTCCTACCATAAAGAATCTGTAATCACTCACTCAACCCGAATCTCTTTGAGAGTGTTTTTGGTGTGGAGAAAAAATATCCGGAGACAAAGTAAAATATAAAAAAACACTCTCTTTAGTACTCCAATAAAGGGTATCTGCAGAACTTCTAACTCGTAAGTAAGGAGCTACAGGAATCTTGGTTGATAAAATCACATAAAATGATATAATAGAGTCATATTTTCTTTCCTCCATATGAAAAAGTCGATATTTATTGTCCTTTCAGTAATCATGTTTTCCGCATGTGGAAATACAGAATATTCTTCCGTAAAAACAGAGAAAAAAACAACAGCACTCCCGGTAGCTCAAGAGGATTCTCAAGATGCAGCACAAGCAGATATTCCTCCAAAAGTTTCAAAAAAAGAACTCCAAAAAATTGTTTTTGAGAGCGGCTTTGAAGATTCAGAATATTATAACCGGATGAAAGAAATTGCTTTGAATATTCAACTTGATATCGCACAACAAAAGGCACAAGAGACCAGTAACGAAAAAGAGTGTGAAAAAATTAGTGACACCAATATGCAAAACAAATGCCTCTCTCATTCATTAAAACAGATAGCAATAATCAATAGTGATGTCACCAAATGTGACCCTCTCCCAAAAGAAGAGAAAAACAAATGTGCGGATCAGGTTCTCTATAACCTTTCTATGTCAAAAGAAGACAGAGAAGTCTGTGCAAAAATAAATGATGAAGAGATACGAAACCGATGTAAAAATCAAATTACTCATCGAACAGCCCTCAGAAGGAAAGATGAAACTCTCTGCGAAGAGATTCCCGATGAAAAGGTAAAAGAAAGATGTGTAAGTGAAGTTGTACAAGAAAAGAAAATTGACCAACAAAGAGCAGAAAGACAAAAACAAATGGAAGAAGATGTAAAAAGAGAGCGAGAAAAAAGAGAGGCAAGAAATCAGAGAAAAAACCCAGAGCAGGAAATCATTCCTGAACAACCGGAAAAAGGAGAACAAAACCCATCTCTCGAAGAAGGCACTTCTGAGACCTCTCAAGAGACTTCCATCACAGAGGAAACACAGCCTGAAGAAACAAATCCTGTGATTGATGAAGCTGCCGAAGATACTCTAGAGAATGAAGAAGTACTAGGTGAACAAGCCCCTCCACCAGAAGGAGAATAAGAAGAAGAGATAGTGAAGAAAAAAACCCTTCCTTTTCAGGAGGGTTTTTTTATATGAGAAAATAGTATAGTGCAAAAGGATGTATTTATATCAAGTATGTATTCTTGCGTTCTAAAAGGGAAAAACGTATAATTACAAGATTTTTTCAGAAGGAGAAATGTCAGAAAGAAAGAGTGACAGTTCATCACCACAGGCGCTGATTTCATTCCGCAAAAAGAAAATAAAAAAATGGGGAAAGAGAATCCTTCTCTTTGTCGGGATAGGGGTATTACTTTGGTTTTTCTTCGGCAGACCCGATGCACCCATTGAATATGTCACAGAGAAACCAAAAATAGGACTGGTGCGACAAACAGTTGAAGTAAACGGAACGGTTGAGTCTGATATGAAAATGAATCTGGTGTTCCAAAAAAATGGAAAAATTGCTGCCATCCCTGTTTCCGTAGGAGAAAAAGTACATCAAGGAGATATTTTGGCAGTCCTTGATCCAGGAATTTTAGGAATAGAAGTCGAACGTGCTGCAGCAGCATTACAAATGGCACAAGCTGAACTTGATCTCAGATATGCAGGACCTGCAAATGAAGATATTGCTATCTCAAAAACACAGATTGAGGAGGCTCAACTGGAACTTACCCACACTTTTAAAAGACTCCAAGATACAAAACAGGCAAACGCAAAACAACTCGAACGCGCTCAGCAAGAACAAAAAAATGCTGAAATTGATGTACAAAATGCTAAAATTGCCCTTGAGAATATCAAGGGATCAGGAGGTATCACTCAAATCAAAGCAGGAAAAGAGCTCTTGGATAATCTCGAAGAAACGAAAAAAATAACTCTCTCTTCTCTCGACACCATTCGAAATGCCCTCTTTCTCGCAAAATCAATTATTAACCCAGATGGAGATGCCGAAAAAAGACGGCTTGTCTATATCGGATTTGATAACCAGCAGGAAAAAATAACAGCCCTTAATACCTACAAACAAATAAAAAGTGAGTTTATGATTCTCGAAAATCAATACTATCACGAAGAGCAGACATGGAACCAATCGTCTGCAGATACAATACTCGGGTCGCTTGAAGAAAGAATTCTCGAAACCAAAAAACTTACAGATATGATTTTCGGATTACTCAGCTCATCCATAACTGGTGTAAATCTCACAGCATCTGAAATTAGTACCCTAAAATCAGAAGTGAATATTCAGCAAAATAACCTCATCCTTCAGCTTGATGCACTGAGAGATGCACGACAATACATACAAGATGCCGATATAGGAATAGAAAACAGTGATATCACAACAACAACACAGGAAGATGCAGCCCTCGCAAATCTGGATACTGCAAAAAATATCCTCGCACTTTCTCAGGAAAATATTAAAAACATAAAGACACAAAATAAAACAGCAGTAAACTCTATAAAAAGAGAAATCGAAACAAAAAAGCTAATGATAAAAAAAGCAAAAGAGAGCTATAACAAGCTCATTGCAAAGCCAAGACATGTTGATGTTGCCTCTCTACAGGCAAATGTTCAGCAAACAATGGCATCGTGGAAACAGGCACAAAAGAATATTGAAGACACACTCATAATCGCACCAGTTGATGGAATCATCACAGATATAAACGGAGATCCTGGAGAAAACGTAACAACTGTTCAAAATGTCATCACACTCATGACACCAGGATTACAAATGAAAGTGAATGTCCCAGAAACAGATGTTACTAAAATTGCAGTGGGCGACAGTGTTGAAACAACACTCGATGCCTTCCCTCAGGATAAAATTTTCACGGGTCACGTTCTGAGTATCGATCCTGCGGAAACTGTCATACAGGGAGTTGTATACTATCAGGCAACGGTAAGTTTTGATGGGG
Organism: Candidatus Peregrinibacteria bacterium; assembly: GCA_024762935.1. Taxonomy (GTDB): domain Bacteria; phylum Patescibacteriota; class Gracilibacteria; order CAIRYL01; genus JANTGK01. The sequence goes on from JANTGK010000003.1 coordinate 34,362, forward strand.
ATAATGAGGGTATACGATCAGGTATGACGAGTGATATCAACATTCTTTCTGCTGAGAAAACCGATGCTCTTTCCATTTCTCCTGAAGCAATTCGATACGAAGGTCTTCAACCATTTGTGTTTGTCCTTAATAATGGGGAACAGATTAAAACGGATGTTGTTCTCGGGCTCGAAGGTGATGATGCCGTTGAAATTCTTTCAGGTATAGGAGAAACAGATCGCATTGTCCTCTACGAAAAATCAAAAGATTAAATTTTTTATTTCTACCTGGTACCCCTTATTAAAATGTCCGGCATTCACAAAACCTACCATACCGGTTCGGTGCAGGCGCATGTGCTAAGAGGGATCTCTGTTGAAATAAAAAAAAATGAATATGTAGCCATTATGGGGCCATCCGGTTCAGGGAAATCAACCCTCATGAATATTATGGGATTTTTAGATGTTCATGATGCTGGTGAATATTTATTCGACAACAGACCTGTAGAAGGATATGACGAAGAAGAACTCGCAGAAATCCGAAACAAAAGAGTCGGATTTGTCTTTCAAATGTTCTACCTCCTCCCAAAAATGTCCGCTCTTGATAACGTTAAACTCCCGATGCTCTATGCAAATATCCCAGAAAAAGAGCAGGAAGAAAGAGCAAAACAAGCGCTCATATCTGTAGGACTTGAAGACCGAATGCATCATAAACCAAATGAACTTTCAGGGGGCCAACAACAGCGAGTCTCTATTGCTCGAGCACTTGTAAACGAGCCAAAAGTCATCTTTGCAGATGAACCGACCGGAAACCTTGATACCCATTCCGGAAACGAGGTCATGGAAATTTTTACCCGCCTCAACAGAGAGGGAAAAACCATTATCATGATTACTCATGAAGATGAGATAGCTGCGTACACAAAACGAAAGATTATTATCCGAGATGGGCTCATCACATCTGATGAAATAAATCACTCCCAAAAATGAGATTCCCCCTCAGTCTACGGCTCGCTTTTGCTGGAATTTTTGAAAACCGTATCCGTGCCTTTCTCACAATGCTTGGTATTATTATAGGAATCGGTTCTGTTGTAGCTATTATGGCCATTGGTGCTGGTGCAAAAAGCCTTATTACCGGTTCTATAGAAAAAATGGGGACAAACCTGATAGGAGTCATGCCAGGAGCAGCAAGTGATTCAGGTCCTCCAGTTTCAGTAATGGGCATAACTATTACCACTCTTACCTACGATGATGCAATGGTCATTAAAAGTCTTCCGAATGTTCTCGGAATCTCAGCATATGCCAATGGAAGTGGTGAAATAACAGCAGGAAAACAATCGACTGACGGGACATTTAGCGGAGTCACAGCCCAATACCCTTTTGTAGAAAACCACAATATTGAAAAGGGAAGGTTTTTTACAGAAAACGAAGAACGAACATCTAAAAAAATAGCCGTCCTTGGTGTTGATATGAAAGAAAAACTCTTCCCATATACGAACCCCATTGGACAAGATATAAAGATTAAGAATATCAATTTTACTGTTATTGGCATCCTTGAAAAAAAGGGATCATCAATTGTTAGCAACCCCGATAATCAAGTACTTGTTCCTCTGAATACCGCCCAAAAACTCCTTTTGGGACAAAAACACCTCGGACTTATTCGCATTAAGGTAGATGGAGAAGAAAAAGTCCCTGTTACTATGGAGCAAATCAAACGAACCCTTCGGTATCGACATGAGATTACATCCCCAGAAGATGATGATTTTACCGTTCGTTCACTTGATCAAGCAGTTGATATGCTTGGGGGGATTATGGAGGGACTGCAATTTTTTCTAGCGAGTATTGCAGCCATATCCCTCATTGTCGGAGGCATTGGAATTACAAATATTATGCTCATGACAGTAAAAGAGCGAACCCGTGAGATTGGGCTCAAAAAAGCTATTGGAGCGACACCCGTGCAAATTAAAAATCAATTCCTTCTTGAAACACTCATTCTCACCGGAATCGGAGGCTTGATTGGAATCATATTTGGATCCCTCATCTCATGGATTATTGCCTTTGGGGCACAAAAAATGGGCTACACATGGAACTTCTATATATCCCCGATCTCTATTATTATATCAATAGGAGTAGCTTTTTTTGTTGGTATCAGTTTTGGCATGTATCCAGCACGAAAGGCATCAAAACTCAATCCAATCGATGCACTCCGCTATGAATAAGAAATAATGGAGAATTGAGGATTAAGAATTGAGAATTACATATTTTATAACCCTATGAAAAAAAACATCATTCAAGAAAAGTCTTTTTGTTTCTCATTGGCAATAATTTCGCTCTACAAAACACTTAGTGAAAAAAGAGAGTTTATAATTTCCAAACAACTTTTACGAAGCGGAACCAGTATTGGAGCTAATGTTCATGAGACACTCAGTGGTGAAAGCCGAAAGGATTTTATTCACAATATATCGATTTCGCTCAAAGAAGCACATGAAACGGAGTATTCATTAAAACTTCTTGAAGAAAGCAAGAGAGTACCCTTTGATTATGGTTCGCATCTAAATGGTATAAATGAAATTATTTCGATTCTCACAAAAATAATTAAAACATCAAAGAAAAATTCTTAACTCTTAATTCTAAATTCTCAATTTTTCTCATGTACTTCCATATCCTCAAAATGTCCCTTCGCGCACTTCAAGACAATAAAACAAGATCAGTTCTTACGGCCCTTGGAGTTATCGTTGGAACCGCAATTGTAATCATTGTTCTCTCCGTAGGTGCTGGCGTACGTGGACTCATTCTCCATCAACTCTCAAGTATCACTCCAGAAACCCTTTGGATTGAAGTCCAAATACCACTAAAAGGAACACGAGCAGAAAAAGATGCTGCTACAGGGCAGGCTATCTCTTCGGGAGTCCAAATTAAAACCCTAAAAATCGATGATCTTGATGACCTTAAAAAAATACCGAATATAGAAGATGGCTATGCTGTTGTCATTGGTCAAGAGAAATTCACCTACCATTCAGAAGAGAAACGTGCCATATACTGGGGGGTTTCTCCACAATATCAAAAAATGGAAAATCTCAAGATGAGTTCTGGAAGATTTTTTAGCATGAAGGATGATAACTCACTCTCAAAGATGGTAGTACTCGGAAAAGATATAAAAGAAACGCTCTTTGGAAATCAAGAAGCTGTCGGAAAAAAAATAAAAATTAAAGGTCAAAGTTTTACTGTCATCGGTGTTGCAGAACAAGTCGGGACAAAATATTTTATGGATATGGATGAAATGGTTTATATTCCCGTTCAAACAGCACAGAAAAAAATTCTCGGACAAGATCATCTCCAAGGGATTTCCTTAAAAATGAAGAATAAAGACCTTCTTCCAACGACAAAATCACAAATCGAAAGGTCATTACGGAGGAATCACCACATAGATGATCCGGAAAAAGATGATTTTGTTGTTCGTACTCTTGATGAATCAATGGAAATCATCGATATGGTCACCGATGCTATTTCTATTCTTCTTTTTGCCCTGGCAAGCATCTCTCTTGTTGTCGGAGGCATTGGAATCATGAACGTTATGTATGTTGCCGTGACCGATAGAACCCAAGAAATTGGTCTTAAAAAGGCAATTGGAGCAAGTCCATTTGCCATTCGATTTCAGTTTCTTTCGGAATCTGTAGTCATCTGCACCATTGGTGGTATTCTCGGTATTGGGCTTGGAATTAGTATTTCATGGCTCGTCAGTTTTATTGCAGGTCATCTCCAGTATTATTGGCCTTTTATCTTGCCCACATCTTCAGTGCTACTCGCTTTTTGGATATCTGTGGGAATTGGAATTGTATTCGGATACGCACCAGCAAACAAAGGTTCAAAATTAAATCCTATCGAAGCTCTTCAAAAAACATAATTCTCAAAAGAATTAATCATTACCTCCTCTCCCCTACTATTCCCACCTCAAATCCATCACGATTGTCAGGAAAATATCCATGAAGAAGCGTATCTGGTGTCCCAAAGGTCTCTTCCTGACAAGCACCTTCAGTAATATCAAAAAAGAGTGGAGATATTTTTAATCGCTCCCCATCCCCCTTCCATTGAAAGCGGGACATAATCACCTGAGGATCGACAATTTCGAGTTGGTAAAATTTCTGCTCGTCTATCAATTGTGAAGAAAGCTCACTATCAACAAGCGCACTCTCTTTAGATGTGAGACCAAGTTGCTGGGCAAGAAAGACTGAATACTGAGAAATATCAGTTGATTTTATACAACTGCGTGCCATTCGATTCCCACCTATCGAATCAAGAGATTCATACCGATAGTATATGGGGGATTTCTCCCCAACGGGGAGTCTCCATCCTTCTTCTCCATCTGAAAATCTCTCTGAAACTCGCGTTATCCGAATATCAGAGAATTCTGGCTGCAAGAAGACCTCCTTTTCCATATCTAAGATGATTGCCGGTGTGGAATAGCCATTTGCGTAGACTGTATTCCACTGACAAATATCCCGCGGAGAATGAGTACCATCTCCATTGTCATAAAAATTCTTTCGCATTTCCAATTCATCTTCTTGAGCAATAAGACACTCATTTGCGACTGTGTCTCCCGTCCAGAGTTGTAAGACTTTCAAAAAATCAGATGACCAATATGTCTCACTCTGTGAAGAAGGAATCAGTACTTGTGCATCAGAGGAAACCCCAGTAGAAAGCAAAGCGATATTATTGATTTCTGAAACAACATGGAGAGGAACAGTATCTGCATTTGAGGTTTGCACATACGAAATAGTTACTGAGTCCCCCGGACTAAGAGCATTCAAACTCACCCCTTCTCCCCACAGAAACCCGTTGCATGTTGCCCCTCCCGGACAATCAGTCGCATATTCGCGTGGAGCACTTAATGATCCTCCATCTGATGGCGGACTTACTGTATCAAGAACAGTGACATCACCAGTCGTATTGCCATCATTTGTGACAACAATATGATAGTACACATCAGTACCATCTTCCGCCTCAACCGAATGAGAATATGTTACTCCGTCTAGTGAAACTTCTTTTGTCACGGAAAAATCTGAAAGAGCTGGATCAACAGTAATGGTGGCTTCACAAGAGCTATTTCCTCCTGAACCACTGACGGAAAGAACATATGTTGTTGTTCCAGATGGAGTGACACTCTCAGAACCACTGGGGAGAGTTACTGACCCAATTCCATTATCAAGAGATGCAGAGGTAGCATCTGTCGTCGTCCAAGAAAGATCAACGGTATCTCCATCAACAATTTGGCTCGGATTTGCTGTGAGAGTACATGTCGGCGGAGAAGCTGTAGTAGCCTTTTTTAAACAAATCCGTTTTACATGAACACTCTCAGTATCCAATGCAACAAGAGTGACATGATTATTCCCAGCAGCATACGAAAATGTTCCAATATGATCCTGTCGACGACTCAAAAATTGTTCGGGTGGGCCGGTATACCAACTAGGGATTATATCATCATATGATGCAACACCTGTCTGTGTTCCGACTCGGAAAGAACAATCCTCATGTGTTCCCCAACTCAGCCCTCTATGCGGCTGGATAATCGTGTCATACTCTCCTCCTTCTGGAACATAAATGTTGATAGTGTGTTCTATATGACTCCAATCAACCCCCATATCAACATCATAGTTATAGTCACCAGTACATATACCCTCATCAAGGTCCCAATATCCACCACCTGCATTTGTTTGCATATCCCCATTGCTATTTGGTGCAACTGCTCCGCTTGTGTAAGGGAGAATTTCATCAAGAATATCTTTTGTTGGAAGAACACACTCAGGTTCATTACATGAAATAGTCTTCAGAATAAGACTCAAAATAGTATCAATGGCTGACTCTCTTTCAGCACTGCCCGACTGGTTCTCCATTACATCCCCAATAGCACTGAGAATTTCTTGGATGTCTCCAGAGTATGCTTCACCCGATATTGCTGCTTGAATTGAAGCAGTTGTGATCTCATCCATAGGAGTCTCCGCATCTCCATATGTACCGAGGAGATACTGTTTTAATGTCTCAATAACCAGTGATTTCAGAGGAATTTGAGCCAATTCTGATGCATCGACACCCGAATCTTTCGATCCAGCATACAAGGTATGTTGCAGTTTAGAAACAGCAATATCCTCGTTTCCTGCAAAATCAAAATTTGAACCACTCACCGTCGGAAATGCACTCGGACGAATTATATGAGCTTTTTTTAAAGGCAAAAGAGAATTTTCTTCACAGAGTATCTCGCAGTCGTCATCCGAAACATCATAGCCGATATCAACAGCAAGAGGCTGAATATTTGTCCCGATAAAAAAGTTTTGATTTGTCTCTTCAGCATTCTGTTGAGCCCAATTCTTCTGCATATGAAAAAATGCATCCACAATAACCTCCTCACCCGCCATATCCCAAAGGATATTCGGATGGATTTCCGCCCGAAAAAAGCCACTCGAATCTGCAGTAACGGTCCACAGACATGTTCCTGAACTTGGTGGTAAAAGCTTTCCAAAAGCATCTTCCTCAGGAGCAAAGAGGTATATTTGCACTTCAGAATATGGATCTGCAGTCCCCTTTACTACTACACGCTCATCTTCTGAGAGCTGGAGAATGCCTGTTGGTGAAGAAATAATTGCCCTCTGCCATTTTGAAGAATCCTCAGCCCGAATCATATACTCTCCCCTCCAATCAGAACCAGCACTCAACCCACTCACAAGATCAGTAGAGCACCCTTGTTCATCAGCAAAAGCAGCTGGTAAAACAGCAAATGCCAACAGAAAGGCGACAGAAGAGAGAAGTTTTCTCAAGAATATCAAAATATCTTATTATTGTACTATCAATAGCCATAAAATACAACTTATTCTTTATATATTTTATATTTTCTGCTGCATTTTTGAAGCAGACACTCTCTGACTATGAAAAAACCAAAAAAGAAAAATCCAAAGAGTAAAAACATATTGAACAATCCACTGAATCCATTCTGGCTTAGAATACCAACCAACAAGAACATTTAGTGGGAGTCCTACTATCCCTTCTTTATGATTAAAAAGTGTTCCAGAAAGATTGAATGCCTTCTGAAAAAGGATATTTTCTGTGCCCAAATATCCAAGAGACGTAAGAGCTGAAATGCTTTCATGAATCCCATACCCCAAAAGATATCCTGCTTGAAGGATAAGATAGATGAGGGTAATTCGGAACAGACTCGTAAAATTGATTCGAACCAAAGAATACGAAACGAGCAAAGAAACCAGAAGTGCAAATCCTGCACCGATTCCAATCGAAAGAAAATTATATTTACCAGCAAGGGCAAACAAAACAATTTCGACTCCTTCACGAAGAATCAATACAAAAGAAACAAAAAAGAGACCCCAAGAAGAAAGATGAAGGGCTGCTTTTTTTTCAATCTGTGCTTTGATTTCTTTACTATGAGTAATCATCCAAAATATAAATGTTACAATCATTCCGACAGCAACGAGACTAAAAACTGATTCCCAAATTTTTCCGATTTCACTCGTTTTTCCCAATGCATCTGCGAGAACAGTCAACAAAAAACCAAAAATGAAAGAAAGGACAATACTCACTATTGCCCCCCAAAGAACACTCTTCCGAAGATGACGATTTTTTGTTTTTTCTAAAAAAGCGAAGAGCAGAGTAAGAATTAAAAAAATCTCAAGCCCCTCACGAAACACCATAATAACACCTGGAATAGCAATATTCATGTTTATACTTCAAAAAGAAAATACCACCCATACCCCACAATAAGTGCTGGGACAGCTGTATAAAGCGTTGCAAAAAAAGCAACTCGTGGTGCGAGAGCAATGGCCGGAAAAAGGGCATCGCCATCATTTGAGAGAGAGTTAGAAATTTGAGCAGAAAATGGAACAATTCCCTGAAGATAGAGAGTCGTGAAAATAATCTGAGGCCCACATCCAGGAAGAAATCCAATGAGCGTTCCCGCAAGAGGCATAAAGAGAACAAAACCTGAAAGAACTCCTGTGAATTCATACCCAGTCCAGTGCACCGGAAGATTAAATGAGAGGAAGGCAAAAAAGACCCACACAAAAACAAAATTCGTATCAAAAATGACCTGTCCAAAAAACTGACGATGACTTGTTCGGTGTGTAACGAATTTTGGTGTCAGATACGAAGATGTCCCCCATAGGAGAAGTGACGTAATACCACCGACAAGTGACACAGAAAAGACAAGGGGGAAACCGAGCATTCCATCAATATCAATTTGAAATGCGTCGAAAAACTCAAAAATGAGACCTGGAATAAAAAGAAAAAGCCAAAATTGTTCACCTCGTGAAAACCGAAAAACTCCATCACAGGATGTTTCTTTTGATCCTTGATCTACTCGAAGAAAATCATATCCATGAATCCATTCCGTCAAATACCCAAAGACAATCCCAGAAATAAATCCAATCCCAAATATCAGAGCAGCATCTTGAGGTCTCTGAGAAAGCAGAAGGAAAGCCGCATCACCCATTGTTGAGGTAAGCACTGCCACCACAGACCCAAACCCCAACCGCCCTGCGACAAACTGTGTAATAACCATGATGGCTCCCCCACACCCGGGGAGAACTCCTAAAAATGCAGAAATAGGCACTTGATATTTTTTATTCTTTTGAAAAAACTGGTGAGTATCAAAATTGAAGAAATACTCTGCGCCGTAAAAAAGAAAAAGTGTAAGCCCCACAAAAATACTCACACCCAAATATGCATCAGCGAATGTTTGAAGAATGATATGAAATGTATCTCTGTACCAAAATCCAGTAATGAAAAAAAAGATAAAAAATGTAAGCGTCACAACAAAATGAAGGTATTGATTTATATTTCGGCATCCGACACCAAGACAACTTTTTATTTGTTTTGTCATTTCTAATTGATAATCGTTATCAATATTGTCCTCTCCTTATGACCGAAAAGCAAGAAAATAAATATTTGAAAAGTCACCTCTCATATTCAAAAGATAAAAAATATGATACATTCATGATAATGAAGCTTGTACAATCTTTTGAAGATCACCTCCGGCAATCTTTCTCTGAAATATACGTCATCGATGAACGTGGAGATGGGCATCACATTGAAGTCATTGCTATTGATCCCCTCTTTGAAACAATGAGTCGATTAGAAAGAAGTCGGCATATTCTTAATATTCTTGGCGGATTTCAAAAAACAATTCACGCTTTAAGTATAAAAGCCTATACACCTGAACAATGGAAAGAAAAGAAATCAAATTTTCAGCCCACAAGATATGTTCATCTCCATTAATTTTTTTTACCCATGACCGAATCAGAAATCATACAAATAATAAAAGACAACCCCGTAGTCCTGTTTGGAAAAGGTGAGAAGGGGGCACCCCGTTGTGGCTTTACCGCAAACATGCAGAATATATTTGATGAACTCTATCCCGAATATGTAGCCGTAAATGTACTCGGAATCGAGGGAATCCGAGATATCATAAAAAATATCTCCGATTGGCCAACATTTCCTCAGATATTTATCAATGAAAATTTTATTGGTGGTGGTGATATTGTCACTGAAATGTATGAAGAGGGCGAATTACAAAAACTCTTAATAGGAGAAGAGGAGTAAAATAATATTTTTCAGATTGAGTCAATCATTCTTTATACATCATGAAATATCACATAATGATTATCGGGACTATTCTTCTCGTACTGAGTGGTTGCAACAGTCAGAAAAATGACACCCTTATCGATAAAGAAACAGGAGCCATCATCCATACAGAGGTCCCAAATGATACACTTCAAATCGATAAGGAAACAGATGTTGTTTACTTCTACCTTATTGCTCACCCAGGAAATGATATGAGTAATATCGATCAGTACCTCGAAAGAGTACCGTTTTCACTAAAGAGTAAAATCTTCACAAAATCAGATATGGTATATCAAGCCCTAAAAGCGCTCTTTGATGTTAAAAATGAATTTCACGAAGATTCAGGACTACAAAATGCACTCTACTCCTCTTCTCTTCGAATAGTAAAAACTGATCAAGAAGATGACACCATGGGCATATTTATCAAAGGAAGAATGAGAGGAGGAGGAATCCTCTCTGACGATTTCATAAAGCGTCAAATAGAAAAAACTATTGAGCAATATGCTGGGAATTATAAAATCTTCCTCAATGGTTCAGAAAAGGAATGGAGATGTGCACTGGATGAAAGCGGTATATGTGATTAAAAAGTTACGAGAAAAAAAATATATGTATCAATTATGTTCACTATCATTTCTCCATCAAAAACCCAAGATTTTAGTCGAGACTTCTCACAACAGGTTTCTGAGAAAGATTGTAGTCCTCCCTTTTTTCCTGAAGAAACAGAAGTCTTAGTAAACATGATAAAAACAAAATCTACCAAAAACCTAGAAACTCTCATGAACATTTCTCCCCAGCTCGCAGAAAAAACCGCTGCATATTTCCAAAATTGGAACAGAGATTTCACACAAAAAGATATATCTGTTGCGGCAAAGCAACAACAACCTTTTTCACCAGCAATTTTTGCCTTTTCTGGAGCTGTCTACAAAGCCCTAGAACATGAAAAATGGAAGAGAGATGATTTTCTCTTTGCCAATAAACACCTGGGGATTCTCTCTGGATTATATGGACTCCTCTCTCCTCTCACTTCTATAAAGCCATATCGATTAGAAATGGGAACGCGTCTCTGTTGGAAAACAGCTCAGAGAACATACGAAAACCTGTATGAGTATTGGAGAGAAAAAATCACTGACACAATGAATGCCATTCTTCAAAAAGAATCTGCTGTGATCAACCTTGCTTCACAGGAATACAGTAAGGTCATTAACCCAAAAAAACGAAAAGGGATATATATCGATGTTGATTTTAAAGTCCTCAAAAATGGAACACTAAAGACCATTGGTATTTTTGCAAAACGAGCGAGAGGTCATATGGTGAGTGAAATCATAACGAAAAGAATACAAACCCCTGAAGATATAAAAAAGTTTTCAAAAGACCATTGGAAATATCAAAAAACACTTTCCTCACCAAACACGTTTGTCTTTGTAAAAGAAATGTAAAGAAATAGTCCTACTGTATTTCTCGTATCTCTTTTGGGTCTTTTGCATGAAGTCGTGCCTCTTTAACATCAATGAGTCCATCATTAACGAGTTTCTGAAGGGCCTGATCAAGAGTCTGCATTCCATATCTCATTCCAGTAGAGATAGTAGAGGGGAGCTGAAAAATTTTATCTTTTCGAATAAGGTTTCTTACGCTCACTGTCCCGAGCATCACTTCATATGCAGCGATTCTCCCCTTTCCATCCCTTCGTTTACAGAGAACCTGCGAAAGAACACATTGAACTCCTTCAGCAAGCATGGCCCTGATTTGAGATTGTTCCCCTGAGGGAAAAACATCAATAATACGGGTTATTGTATTCGGTGCACTTGACGTATGGAGTGTTCCAAAAACAAGATGCCCTGTTTCCGCTGCTGTAAGTGCCAGTGAAATTGTTTCGAGATCACGCATCTCTCCAATCATAATACAGTCAGGATCTTCTCGAAGAGCTGATTTAAGTGCCCGAGAAAATGACTTTGTATGGGTGTTTACCTCCCTATGATTCACAAGAGATTTTTTCGATGTATGAAGTATCTCTACAGGATCTTCTATCGTTAAAATATGCCCCTCATCCTGCTCATTCATCATTTCTACAAGTGTTGCCAGTGTTGTTGATTTTCCGCACCCAGCTGACCCCGTTACGAGAATGAGTCCTTTCTTAAACTTCATAATATCTCGAACACACTCGGGAAGATGAAGTTCTTCAAAACTCATAATTTTTTCTGAAATAATCCGGTATACCCCAACAATTCCTTTTAGAGTATCCATCGCATTACATCGATACCGTCTTCCTTTGCTATCAACATAGCTAAAATCAACATCTTGTGTTTGTTTAAATTCTTTCCATTTTTCAGCAGTCATTGTCGCACGAATCATTTCTTCCGTCTGTTGCTTTGTCAGGTTTGGTGCGCCGGGCAAACTCTCTATTTCACCAAAACGTCGCATTTTTGGAGGATGATTTGAAGTGATATGCATATCAGAACCAGCATTATCACGAATATAATCGAAGAGACTCATAATCATTTGTTTTCCGACTTCTATCCGATCAGGAGGAATATCATCTGAATCTTCTTCTGTACATGAAAAATGACTTTCCTCAAGTGGGTTTTTAATATTTTTGGGAAGAGGCGGTGGAGAAAGTGATGATGACTCCTTACTGATAGGCTCCTCTGGAAGCTTCTCCTCAGCTTTCGCTAACGGAGAATCTCTTTCAACGGGAGGTTCTTCAATGGCAACGTCATCGACATTATTTTCATCTGTTTTCTGCAAATCAATATCCTCAGCCGAAAGAGCGTCTTCCTGCAGAGAAATCGAAACCTCAAATTCCTCTTTCTCAGGAGCAGTATTGCTCTGCATAGGTGCAGGAATATGAAATCCTTGAGAAGTATTCTGCTGAGTGTGTTGTGAGTTATCAGACATAAAGAATGTTATATGGTAGCAAGTTCTTGAAGAATCTCAGGAGGAGCAAATCTATTGAGAAGATTAATATTCACGGCATATATAGAAGCCTCCTCATATGTAATAAGTCCTTGTTCAAGGAGTTCAATAAGTGCCTGATCTGTGGTCTTCATACCAATATCACTGCCCCCCTGAATAGAAAGAGGTATCTGATACACTTCGCCTTTTCGCACCTGATTACGAATAGCATCATTTGCTATTAATACTTCTAGGGCAGCAACTCTTCCTCCTCCTTTTTTCTTTAAGAGTGCTTGTGCCACAATAAATTGGAGAGATTCAGCAAGCATTGCCTGAATTTGGTTTTGTTCTTCGGCAGGAAAGACATCGACAATTCGATTTACCGTTTTTGCAGCACTGGAGGTATGAAGGGTACCAAATACGAGTGCTCCTGTCTCAGCAGCAGTAAGGGCCAAGGATATCGTCTCGAGATCACGCATTTCCCCCACGAGAACAATATCCGGATCTTGTCTCGTCACCGCTCGTAAAGAAGCAGAAAATGACGCTGTATGTTTTTTAACCTCTCTATGGGAAATAATACATTTATTGGGAGTATGGACAAACTCAACCGGGTCCTCAATAGTAACAATATGCCCCTTTCGCTCCCTATTAAAAAGATCGACGATGGCAGCGAGTGTTGTTGATTTTCCACTTCCTGTTGGACCTGTCACAACGACGATTCCCTTCTTGAGATTTAATATTTTTCTGAGACTATCAGGAAGACCGAGTTTTTCAAAAGGAATGATTTCATTGGGAATAATTCGAAAAACAGCATTTACACCCTTTGTCGTAAAGAAGGTGTTCACACGAAATCGGGCAATATTTGGTATTTCGATTGCATAATCAAGATCACGCTCTGCTCGATAATGTGATTTTTTTTCTGAGTCCATTGTTTGTTCCACAAGTGCAGAAGCCATTTCATAGGTCAAAACAGGATACTTCTCTTGCACTACCATTGTTCCACTGACACGAAATCGAGGTTTCTCTTGAGTACTAATATGAATATCAGATGCTCCTTGAGCATTTGCTTCGGTCAGGAGAGAAAAAATATCAAAATCCATAAATGGGAATATGTTCACAATAGTATATCGTAAAATATGTTCTAACACAATTAAAATAAATGTAAATACATCTCCTGCATGAATACAAAAAGACAATCTCAAGGAATCATTCTGTACAGAATAATGCTCTCAAAACATGCAAGAAACATAGGCATGGTGGAGCACCCTTCTTGGAACCATACACACTCTCAATCCTAACAATGATTAGAAAAGGACATGGAGAAAAAATAGTTTTTGGAAGGATTCAAAAAGTAAGTTTTAGAAATTATTTTACAATGTAGAATTCAAAATTTCTCCTATTTTTTCTTTTCATTTCGTTTTCGGTCCGTTTCATTTCTCCACTTTTTTCGAATACGAATATTTTCAGGGGTCACTTCCACATACTCATTCGCATCAATATATTCGAGTGCTTTTTCGAGAGTCATCTCCAGAGGAGGAACAAGATTAATGGCATCATCTTTTCCACTCGCACGAACATTGGTAAGCTTTTTTCCTTTTAAAGGGTTTACCACAAGATCTGTTCCCTGATTATGCTCTCCGATAATCATTCCCTCATACACACGTGTTTGCGGATGAATAAACATTGGACCACGTTCCTGAAGATTCCAAAGTGAATAAGCAACTGCCTCTCCGTCGACCCCCGAGATGAGAGATCCCACTTGCCGTTTTTCAATCTTCCCCATATGTGGAACAAATTTTTCAAATGAATGATAAAGCGTTCCCTCTCCTTTTGTAAGAACAATAAAAACCCCACGAAAACCCAAAAGTCCGCGAGTAGGAGCAAAAAATTCGAGGACAGTTGTGCCACTGTCTGTTTTCATATTTTGCATTTCCCCTTTTCGTTTTGAAAGAGCTTCAATAACCGTTCCACTCATTTCTTCTGGAACATTGATGACAACGTGTTCAAGCGGCTCATGGATTACTCCATCAATTTCTTGAGTAACGACTTGTGGTTGAGAAACTTGTAACTCAAAGCCTTCACGACGCATATCTTCAATAAGAACTGCCAGATGCATTTCTCCTCGCCCATACACTTTAAAAGTGTCAGAATCATTACTGAATTTTACCTGTAAGCCGACATTTGTTTCGAGTTCACGCTCAAGTCGTTCTCGAATATTCCGAGAAGTCACGAGCTTTCCTTCCTGACCAGCAAGTGGTGAATCATTCACCATAAAATCCATAGCAAGTGCTGGTGGATCAACTTCAATAGCTGGAAGAGGCTCAGCGGTATCATCGGTGGTAATGGTTTCTCCCACAAAAATATCAGAAATACCAGCGATAGCAACAATATCACCACAATGAACCTCATCAACTTCTTCCCGTTTGAGTCCTTGAAAAGAAAACGTTTGAGAAATCTTCCCCCTTCGTTTTTCGCCTTCAGGTGTAAGAATTGTCACCTGTGCCCCTTTTTTTACTGTTCCCTCATAAACACGACCAACAGCAATGCGTCCCAAAAATGAATCATACGAAAGGGTTGCTGGCTGAAATCGGAAGGGTTTGTTTTCATCCATTTTTGTCACTGGGACCTCCTCTAACACCCAATCGAGCATAGGAGTGATATCTTTTTTTTCATCATCAAGTTCTCGTATCGCTACACCATCACGTGCAACAGCATAAATGACTGGGAAATCAAGTTGCTCATCACTCGCTCCAAGTGTTCCAAACAGGTCAAAGACTTCATCGACGACCTCGTCTGGACGAGCAGCTGGCTTATCAATTTTATTAACGACCACCAATACCTTTAATCCCAATTCAAGGGATTTCTGGAGGACAAACTTTGTTTGAGGCATCGGCCCCTCATACGCATCAACAACGAGAAGTGTCGCATCAACTGTTCGAAGCATACGTTCGACCTCACTTCCAAAATCAGCATGCCCGGGAGTGTCAATAATATTGATTTTTGTTCCTTTATAAGAAATAGCAGTATTTTTGGCATAAATGGTAATCCCTCGTTCTTTCTCCTGATCATTACTATCCATACAGCGCTCCTCTACATGTTCGTGTTCAGAAAAGGTACCACTTCCTTTCAAAAGAGCATCTACAAGTGTTGTTTTCCCATGATCAACGTGGGCGATGATGGCAATATTTCGGATATCCATTTTTTTAAAAAAACGAAGGAGAGTATATGGTGTGTTTGTGAGAATAACAAGCCTTTTTCTTTCTCCTTCCATTTTTTAGAAGAATTCCTCGAAAAGAAAAGAGAAAGAATGAAGAAGATTGAAGAAAACAAAAAAAACCTTTATAATAACCTGATGACACAATTTTGCACACAATGCGGGGAGAAAATTGAAGACGAAAGCATATTTTGTCCATACTGTGGAGCAAAAATAAAAGAGGAGAGAGATGAAAATCCAAATACCGATTCCAAAAATATTGAAAAAGAAGAACAAAAGATTCCTGAAGAAAAACCAAAAGGAAAAAATATAGGATTCGGGGTGATTATTTTGATGTATCTCATTGCTACGGTTGGAGCCGTAGCAAATCTCAGCCTCGTAGGAATTCTCTCAGGAGGGTATTATTGGCTCAGTAAAACAAAAAATCAAGAAGGGAAGAAAGAAAAAAGGTATAATAGTCGATCTCGAAAACATGGGCTCGCTATTGTTATCCTTTCATTAATAAGCATGTTTGTCGTTCTTCTGTTAAGAGTCTAAATCATGAGCATCTGCCCACAATGCCAAGCATCAAATAAACAAGAAAGCCGATTTTGCAAAAAATGTGGGTCGCCGATTCCTGCAAAAAAGCAAATCCCCACAGAAGAGCCGACTCCCCCTCCTACAACACAGTGGACTTTCAAAAAGCTCATAACACATATTCTCAAAGAAACATTTCGTTCACTGATAAAGAGTATCCCCATGTCGATTCTTTTTTTTGTACTGGGAATTCTTCTTCAGATTTTTATTCCTCTCGAAGGCGGAATTCTGGGGAAGCTAGGGAACAGTATTGTTGGATCACTCTTTTGGACCTTTATTTCCGGTTCATTTTTTATACTGATTGGTTCTTTTCGGAAAAAGGGAATATTTGGAACCCTTAAAGAATTTTTCTGCATTCCAAGAGATATTATTCGATATATGTGGAGCACTGGAATTGGGTCATTTATTATTATTTTTAGTGGAATAGGTCTCGCTCTCACAACAGGAAGTATGGTACAAGGCAGTAGCAGCGTCCTTATCGCCCTTGGTCTGACCATGACATTCTCTTCCGCCTTTGGTCGTGGATTAGCAGTACTCATCCAAACAACATGGGGAACCATCAGTCAGATACGAGGGAAAAAAGATTCAAATCCTCAGATGAACTTCGGACTTGCCGCTTCATATGTCGTTATGATTGGAAGTATTCTTGGTTTTATTGCAAATTCCCTTTTTATACAAGACTCCTTCATTCAGCTGGCTTCAGGAATTACACTCCTTGTTTTTTCTTTTATTCTCCTGAGCAGAAAAGGACACTCTCAATCAGCACAAGCACTTGGTATTCTCTTTGGAGGAGTAGGAGTCTATCACTGTCTCGAAGTTATCCCTACCTTGGCTATGTCTCTTGGAGATATTGATAAAAGCTTACAAGTTTGCCAAATAGGAGATCCTACTTGTGACCCTTCGGCACATACAATCCCCGATACCCCCACCAGCCCTCCACAAGATGATAGCTCAGAAACAGTTGAATATATTTGGGATACCCATGACATTCCCGGATACGAAGAAGCCATCGATACATCTGTGCCCACATCTGCAGGAGGATGGTCGACTCTCAACAATGGCGAGCGCATATGCTGCAGCATGAATGGGTGTGTCTTTCCGGAAGGTTCGTTTGATAGTCGATGCAGCGGTGGTTCATCATCGGGAAATTTTATAGACTTTGAAAATATGACTTTTCTCGGAAGTGATCTTTTTTCTGTTCCAGAAACAGTAGAACAGGCAACTGAGCGTGCGGTCTATGGGACTCCATCAGGCATTGGGATAGCTCTTGGACCACTCGTGGGAAATGCCCTGAGCAATATCGGTCTTTCTGCTGGCGCATTACCTCTTTCTCCTCCACCGACTCCACCAACAGATACACCCCAAGGACCAGAACCAAGAACTCCCGAAGAACAAGCAAGCTATAATGCACTTCGGTCCCTCGTCTCAAAAGTAAAGAAAATAGAAGACAAGACCCTCCGAAAGCTCCTTCTTCAAAAAATTAAGAAGGCTGCACAGCTTGATCAGCGAAGAGTCCCTTGTGGAGATATAAAGAGTATTGCAGAGAAAACAAAACAATATATCACCCGATGGAACGCTAAAAAACAAGCTCGACAAAAAGATGGGCTCCATGAAGCCATAGAAAAACTCAAAAATATTGATGTTGATGTCGATACAAAAAATCATCTCATAAAAGCAGTTAAAAAAGCTTCAAAAATCGATAAAAACCTTGTTCCACACGGAAACATGGAGCAAATCAATAGGATGCTTGATGCACAAATACGAGCCAGTCAAGATAAGCCAGGAAAATCATATTGGAAAGAAGTAGGGAAAAACTTTTCAAAAAATGTCGTAAAAGATGTCAAAACGCTCCCTGATTATGTTGTCGATACGACAAATACGCTTATCGAGACAAGCAAAAAAGTGGGAGAAAATATATACAGAGAGGCAACAGACATAGATAACTACACAGCCCTCAAGACTGCTGCTGGACAAACCCTAAAAGATGTTCTCGGAAGTCCCATAAAATCTGCGAAAAAAGTGGGGAACTTTTATAAAACTGGTGCAGAAAAAACAGGTGAAATCCTCGGGAATATCACCGCAGCTATTGAGAAGGATCCGAAAATACTTCTTGAAGTGGGGAAAAACATAATTGGTCTCGATACATGGGAAAAAGTTATTGACCCCAATAAACCTCTTGGTGATCGAATAGGGAATGCCATTTATGGAGCGGTAGATACAGTGTTAAACTTTGCTTCAGGAGGGTCTGCAAAAGCAGCCAAACTCGATCATATTACTGACACACTGAAAACTGTTGAAAAAGTCGACGATGTTATTGATTCTGGGAAAATCACTACAACCGTCGCGAAAACAGGAGAAAAAATGAAAGAACTCTCTATTGCAGAAAAAGTCGAACAGAAACGAAAAATGATTCGTAAACTTGATGAAACAGAATATGACATGCTCAAAAAGGCAGATCGACTCGCCGAAAGCGAAGCAGACCTCAAGATAAAATCATTTGAAAGAGCTCTTAAAAAAGGAGACTCCGAGGCAACAAAACGGGCAGCCCTTGAAATTCAGAGAGACCCCCTTGCAAAACAAAAATGTAACATCCACGATGAAATTACCGATAGTGCTGGAAACATTACCGATCGGAAATTTGAAGTTGATGAAACAGTAAGGAAAGGATTCAAAGATGAAATGAATGGAATCTATCATGAAGTCGACCACGAACTCACAAAAGGGCTTCGAAAACAAATGACTGAAAATCCGAAACAATTTAAAAAAGATTTTGGCATTGATCCTGACACCGTCATCGATGAAAAGTTTATAGAAAAAATCGAAACAGGACTCAAAGAAAATCCTAAAGAATTTAAAAAAGAATTCTCAAAAAAATATGGAATGGACCCCGAAGAAGTCACAGACATAAAAGTGCAGACTCTCAGCGGAAAAAGAGAGTACGTAAAAGTAGATGCCGATCGAGATGCAGCTGTTCATGTAACGGTGATAGATAAAGATACAGGCATGCTGAAAAAAGTAGAAATAGCTGATAGAAAAGGTGTCCTCCAGAAACAACATGATGAAATATTCTATGACAAAGCAGGAGGCGAAAAACACTATTCACATCTCTCAAAGAGTGAATTTGCAGAAGATATGGAACAAACAATCATCCACGCAAAACATAACGAAGGCTTTGGAAAAAATGCGAAACAAGTCCTCGAAGGAGACATTCGTGCTGAAAAAGATGCTTCTGCTATTAAGGGAGCCATGGAATTCAAGGGCACAAAATTCCACAATGAGGCTGATGACCTTTTCGCTTCTGGAAACCTCGGAGCTGCATCCAAATCTCGTGGTGAAGCCATGCGTATGACCGTAAAGGAATCTGAAATCGTTCAAATGCATATAGATTCCGTTTCTGATGAACTCACAGCCATGGGGAAAGTGGCTCCAAAAATGCCAGACCGCATTCAGAAGGGACTCGATATCATGAAGGAAATCGGAAAACCACTTAAGGAGGGTGGGAAATTTAGCCCAGCCGATGCAGAGAAGGCACTTCGTGAAATAGGGATTACCTCCCGAGAAGTCACAAGCGGAGTTGCTGAAACATATGAGTCTCTCTATACATTGATGCCGAACAAACAAAAAATATTCTCTTCACTTCAGCCATAAAATATGAAGGCAGATTCATACATTTTCTATCGGCCAAAAAAAGAATTCCTGCAAGAAATATCTCTTCCCGAGATAATATTCCCCGTGCGAAAAGAAAATGAGAAAAAGATATTTTCAACAAAAAACCTAAAAATTGACCTTCTCTTCGAAGAACTTCTCTGCTTTCTCGATGCTCATCCCCAATATAAGAATCAGTACCGAGATCCTGTCGGCAAGCTGGCCTACCATATCGGCGTTCAACTCGGGAAACAAGGCAAACATGATCAAGCAAAAGAAATACTCGGGAATGGACTTGCACTGAATACGAACAATATCTCGCTTCGTACAAACTATGCCACCGCGCTCTTAAGTACTGGCGAAAAAGAAGCAGCAACAGTTGAATTTCTGAAGGTTATTCAGGACCCAAATGTTGGAGTCTCACCACATGTTTGGATTCTCACAGCAAGACTCCTCGCAGATCAAAAGCAGTACAACACCGCTCAAGAGATCCTCGAAGAATGCAGTACCTTTTTTCCTGAATCAGAAACTGACTTTTGGAATTTCTACAATTTTATCGATAAAAAATCAGACATCAAAAGAACTGAAGAAGAGAACATTGACGCTCTTTTTCAAGAAAATGAAATACCTGAAGAATATGATCTCAGCAAAAACGAAGATCCATTTAATGAGGAAGAAGGTAGTGCATTAGGAGAGAAAAAATCTTTCGCATCAGAAAAAATTCTTTGTTCCCAATGTGGCACCCCTCTATCTGCTCACGAAAAGTTTTGTAAAAATTGTGGAACAAAAAAAAAGAGCACTCCTATAGCAAAGAAGGAGATATTATTCTGTCCTCGGTGTGGAGCAAAAGTTATAAAAGGTGCCAAATTCTGTCAGAAATGCGGATATAGTCTCTACCAAAAGAAATAAGAAAGCCTCATTTCTTCCTCTCTTTCTCCTCTTCTGGTACTATAGAGATGCTTTTTAAATCTATGGAAATAATCGGTGGTCTTATCGGCCTTCTTGCAGCAGGTATAGGAATATATATTGCTATCAAATTTACTATTGGAGTAGCTTTTCGAACAAAACCAAATCCAGATGCTTTGGTATTACCAGCTCATGAACTCAAATCAAAATTTCTTCTTTTAGGCCGAAAAAATCCTTTTGATGTCATGGAATCACCGGACAAAGATTTTGATATACAGGTCAGATGGGAAATTGTTGATGCGAAATGGAGAGAGATTCTTGGAAAAGCATGGAAAAACCTTACCTACACCGCATACATTTCATTCGATGAAGAAAAAAAGGCAGTCAAATATTACGAGAGACTTATAGAAAAAGATATATCAATGGCACCCCTCCGCATTGAAAAAGAATCATATGTTCAAAAAGGCTTTCAAATAGATAAACGAATTCGGTCATTTCTTTATGGAATCAAAGAAGATGGATCGATTGGTGAAGTGTATTCTTACGATTTTAATCCGAATGATATCAAAGGGGTTATGCGACAGATAGCAAATGAAAATGGCTGGTTTTTTGAACTCCATCTCTCTCGAAGAGGGGCAAAAAAGAAGTAATACATTTTTTAAAAACTATGAAAAATAGAGCAGAAAAAGTTATTTTTTGGATTCTCTTTGGGTATCTCATAGGGGGTCTTGCCTATATCCTCATAGAAGAATTTTTCTTTATCTCTTATCCAAATCAGCTCTCACTATTTTTTTCACCCGTTTACAACATCCCAGGAATTATTTCTATTTTTATAGCAGGTCTTTTTCCTTCATTAACAATAGGCTCTGAACTTGCCCTTTTTGGTTTTACCGTCATCGGAAACATCATCATCTTCCTTCTCTCGCTCTGTATTGCATACGCCATTGCTCGTATTGGATCTCTTTTGGGGAGACTTCTTCACTAATGCAATGTACTGGCGTTACAAAACATATCTCTCCCCCTTTTTTTTAAAATTCCACTCTGCATTTGACACCCCCTCTTTTAAAAAGAGAGGTGAGGGGAGATTTTATAGCAGACCCAAAACTCGAACAATCTTAAATCTTTTTTTCTCCTGTCCCGAATATTAACGTATCGATAAGTCATTCCATATTCCATATTCTCTACCCCCACTCTACAGAGTACTGAATTTTTTATGGCATTAAAAATTGAGATTTATTTTAAAATTTAGAATTTTAAATTGGTGCTTTTTCTTACTCCGTAAATCTTCAATCCTTTTTCATTAATCGACCGTAAACCTCCCACTCTACCCATTCATGTACTGGACAAAAAGCACTACAACAACAGAAATCGCAAGCCCAAAAATTACTTTCAACATATCTTTCCCAACAATCGGGAAGAGGTTCCTAAAGTGATAGTCTTTATTGGTAAGCGAAATAGCAAATTCTCTTCCAGCGAGAAGACCGACAAATACCCATGTTGTCGACATCGGAATATCATTATACTGCTTAAAAAAGAGAAGCAAGAAAGCGTATGTGAGATCAATAAATGTAGCAGCTTTTACATAGGCGACATTTGTTTTTGTCAGAACGATATTCTGAATTTTCCCACCCCTCTTCCAGAAAATGTAACCGAGAGCAGCAGTAAGAATCACCAGAACAGTTACAAGTGTTTCAAACGGAAGAGCACGAGGAAGAAAGACAGCAATATTTGCTACATCATGTGAGAGCCAAGACCACCATAAAAAACCCGTTGCACACCATTGTGCCACCCGCCAAGTTTTTTCAGAAGAATGAGTCTCAGTTGTATTTTTTGTATTTTTTACAAAATGAAGAACCAGTATCCAAAGAGTGAAAGCCACCAATGCCGAGAGTCCATATCCAAGGAAAGACTTTACGAGAATCTTTTCAAATACAAGTGAAGATGCAAATGCTGAAAAAATAAGGAGTGAGGTAGAAACTGGAATTCCAAATTGGGTCAGCAGAACAAGCCCCAAAGGGGCAAGGGCATGATACCATTGAATTTCTTGATAAGGAATTTGTGAAAGTCTTCCATAAGAAATATCTCCACCATGCGCCACCCAACTATACGTAAGTGTAGCGATAAGAACAGCTGAAGCAGCAAGCCACAGATACTGCCATCGAACTTTTGCGTTTGATGCCATAAAAGTTCCAAGAGTCTGTACACTATCATTGGCAATCACTGAATAAGCGGTGAGAATAAATCCAGTAGCCATTAATACAAAAGCGAAATCCATTTCAAAAGTAAAATTATCCCCATAGTACTGTAAAGAGGAGAGAAATCAAGAAATAAATACAATGAGAAAAAGGAACCTCATCCATATTCAATACATTATTTTAGAGAGCTTTTTCCTCCATTTCATTTCGTAAAAAGTTCCTCCTCGTTCGCAGAAAATACAGAAACCTTGTTTCCTATTTCTGCTCTCTCGTCGTCATCGAACCATGGTTCTACTAAAAAATAGAAGATACTGGTTCATAAAACTATCTGTTCGGGCTGGATATTCTCACTCGAATATTCCATTTCATTTCATATTCAGCTCCGAGTTCTCGAATAATCGTCACTCAATTTTTTGCAAAAATTGGCTTCTCATTTCTCGAGGCGAACCAGCTGGTTCGAATCTAAGGCAGGGCAAAACAAAACCCCTGAATCCCCTTTAGGAGTTCAGAGCTTTTGGCTGCCCGGGCTGGATTCGAACCAGCGAATGCGGGATTCAAAGTCCCGTGCCTTACCACTTGGCGACCGGGCAACGGTCACACTCATAAAATATGCCGGAACATTCTTGCAAATGTGAAGAAAAAACTCAAGAATAAATATGTTCTTTCATATCATAGGTGCAGATATCTGATTGCTGAGTCCAAATTGGACTTGGAGGAAAGTCCGGGCAACTTCGAATAAATGTGACGGCTAATGACCGTAGCTGGCGATGACAAGTCGTCGGTATGGAAAGTGCCACAGAGACAAAACGGAGTCTCGCAAGAGACTCCTAAGGTGAAAAGCCCGTATTGTGAAATATCCAAAACCGCATTCGGGAGTCTCCGAGTAATCGAAGACACTTGGTAAACCCCACATGTTGCAAGGCGGGATGGGAATGATGTTTTTATATGGTGATTCGACCAGAAAATATCATTGCCCGCCGCGAGAGCTGATATGCGAATATCAGCACAAGAGAGATAATCAGACATGACAGAACCCGGCTTATCGTCTGCACCTATGTACTTATCAACAAAAAGAAGTGAAAAAAATTACATAACTTTTTTGATTTATAAATAAATATCAAAATATTAATTTTGAACCTTTTTTTAAAAAAGTCTAGACATCAAACACTGAGGTGGTCTACTGTAGCTTTTGTCTTATTTTTTCCCTTTTATGAACCTACGATTTTACGTAATCGCAACATTCATGTTAGCGATGAGTGTTGTATCACCTGCTTCTGCAAATGTGTTTACACCACTTCCTTCAGATATTTCTGAACCAGATGGTATCTACCTCCCTCTTTCATCGTCAGCAGAAAGAGTAGATGTCGCTACTGCTATTAGTAGTGGACCATGTACCGTAGATGATTATTCTGGATGCACTCTTGAAGATGTCAACAACGACACAAACCCACGGGATGATTTTAAACCCGAAGTAAAAGTTCACCTCACGATGGATTCTTTCCCCGATGATGGAAAGGCAACAAATGCAACTCTTCGACAACGAGGAAATTCTGCACGTTTTCAGCCTCAAAAGTCCTATCGAATAAAACTCGATAGCAAAAAGGATCTCTGGCGAGGAGAGCGAAAGCTTCAACTCAATAAACACGCCCTTGATTTGAGTCGAGTTGCGAACAAATTGAGTTTTGATCTCATGGAAGGTATTCCAAATCTCCCGAGTCTCAGAACTGATTTTATGCACCTGTTTATTGATGATGAAGACTATGGCCTTTTTACTCACGTCGAATATGTGGGAAAAGAATATTTGACTCGCCGTGGTTGGGATAAAGATTCTGGCGTTTATAAGGCGAATGACTTCGATTTTACTATGAACGATGCCCTGAGGCTTGATGCAAATGGGAAACCACTCGATGAAAAAGCCTTTGAAATAATTATGGAGATTAAGCGTGGAGACAATCATCAGAAACTCCTCGAAATGTTAGATGCTGTAAATAACACAGGAAATGACTTTGCCAGTAATGTAATGGGGAAATATTTTAATAAGAATAACTACCTGAGCTGGATATCTGCAAATCTCCTTTTTGGAAACAAAGACATCATTCGAGCTGACTCTTCTAATTTTTATCTTCTCAACCAAAAAGGAGAAGATACTTTTTTCTTCCTCCCTTGGGACTACGATGAGGGATGGGTAGAAAATCCCTATGATACACTCATTAATAGTCATCAGTCTCGTGCCTGGACAGGTATTAGTTCATATTGGTCTGTCATCTTACACAAACGGTATCTTGAACAGCCTGGTGCTCTAGATGAATTACGTGAGGCAGTACTCTATGTCAAAAATAACTATCTCACGCCAGAAATAGTGGCCAATAAGCTCGATGCATATAAACCTATTGTCAGACCATTTGTGAGCACATCGCCAGACTTTCAACATCTCCCCGATTCTGGAAGCATTCCTACAATGGAAGAATACGATGCCTACTACCAAGATATGTACACCGCAATAGAAAAGAACTACCAATCATTTATTGAGAATAGTGAATACCCAATGGGATTCTGGATTCAATCAGCTGACCTCACAAACGGCGTCCTTACAGTTGCTTGGTCTCCATCATACGATCTTCAGGGAGACGCCATCACCTATGATGTAGAAGTAGCTTCTTCACCGACATTTCGACCAGAAACAATTGTTTGGAAAACTCTAGGACTCACCGTTACCCAACTCACGGATGAACCAGGATTACCAGAAGGGAAATACTATGTTCGTATTGTAGCAAGAGATTCTGCTGACCCTGTTCATCATTGGCAGATTTCATACGATGAATATGATGTTTTTGATAGAAAATACCATGGTGTTGTCGCACTTCAAACCGCTCAACCTGACCATGAAAATGACCCGACATATTTTAATCCTATTGAACCAGTTAATCCGGTAGATCCGGTTGATCCTGTAGTAACAAATACCTTCTGTGAAATGGGGGCTGACCCTCAGAGTATTACTGCTGGTCAAGGAACTGCCCTCTGGTGGTGGACTGAAGAAGTATCGTCAGCAAGTATCGATAATAGTATTGGTGATGTAAGCGTATCAACTCCAACAAACTATGTCTGGATTCATCCAACTCAAACAACAACGTATACTAT
>JANTGK010000004.1 GCA_024762935.1 Candidatus Peregrinibacteria bacterium
CTTTGTAGGCAATATAAAGTTTACGAGGATTTTCCTCTATTTTTTGATCTGATTCTAAAGCAAAGATTTTTTCTTGAAGTGCAAAAAATAACTCTTGGATGTGTTCATTTTTATTTTTTAGATGATCTGCAACAGAATATTCGTCATAGTTTACTTTTGAAATTTGCTTTGCTGTCGTAGTTGTCTTTTTTGCCTGTGAACTGGCAATAAGTTTCAATTCAAAAATATTATTCTCATAACGAGAATATCCCCAAAGTTCAATATTCTCTGCCATTCTATTTATGGCATATTGATCGTATTTGCTGAAAGTTTGTGCCACAAGCAAAACACGAGGAGAGCCAAAATCCACTTCAATATCTTTTCCAAGTTTCTTTTGTACTAAAAGTTGAAAATCTCCTGGGTGATCCACAAGCCAATCAAGGTAAAAAAGTCCCTGATTGATAATGTTGTCTTTTTCTCCCCATTTGTACTCAATAATTACAGGTGAGTTATTTTCATCAAGTCCAAGCGAATCGATTCTACCTCCATGCTGTTTTGAAGTTGTAAATTCTGAAGCCACAAAATGAATACCAAAAAGGCTTTTCATGTTTTGCTCTACAAAACTCTGCAATTCCTTTTCATTACGAAAGTTTGACTTCTTCAATTGTTGTGCCGAGCTGTTTTCAGTTAGAAATATTGCCATAATGTTTAGATTACCATGTAAAGATTGTATCCCTTTTCCCCTAAATATTAAATCGTTTTCGTAGCGATAGCGAAGAAAACTCCTTATTTCCCCTCATTAAATTTAAGAAAAATTTTGTTTTGCTTCCTTTTTCAAAAGCGAATCGGGAAATTCCTTATTCTCAAAAAAGATAAAAAATGTATGTCGGACAACTCGTTTCTATCAAAACTTTTGATATTCTACAAACAGCTATTTGTATTCTATATGAACCTTGGAATGAGTTCTAAAAACTCATTTCTCCCACAGAGCACACTCAAAGATATGCAGCCACAATGAGGTATTAATGTAATAAAAAAGAGACCTGTGGCTGCGAAGCTCCAGTAATCTGGAGCGAATAAGGAAGGTAGTCATGCTCTTTTTGTTTCTTTCATAGGAGAAAGATTGGAGTTTGAAATGCGAGATTTCTGTTCCGAAGCGACATGGCTGCCGTCAAGGCAGATATGAAGAGGAGGACAAGAGAAGAGAAAAATAGCGTAGTCTTTTTTCTTATTCTCTTGAGTAAATCCCATTTCTGACTGAGTCTGTAATCAGACGAAGGAGTTTTTGATTTTTAATGTTCCTGAATGTTTTCTTTCCAATCTTCAGTCCTCGAAAAGAAAAGGTTTTTGTTACTTTTTGACTCTAAAAAGTAAAAATATCCTTTAGCAAAAAATCAAATCATCCCTGTCTGGTCCCACACCAATTGAACTCATGGGCGCACCAGTCAGTTCTTCTATTTTTTGACAATATTTTTGAGCATTTTCTGGGAGATCAGAAAATTTTCGGCATTTACCAATATCTTCTGTCCAACCTGGAATTGTTATGGTCTCAAGTTCTATATCTTCGAGAACAGAAATATCTGCTGGAAAAGAGGAGAGTGTTTTTCCATTGAGCATGTAATCAGTTACAATTTTAATTTCTTCGAGACCAGTAAGAACATCAAGTTTGGTAAAATTCCAGGCATCAATTCCAGAAATTTTTTGTGAATGTCTCGCTACAACACAGTCAAACCATCCGCATTTTCGAGGGCGACCAGTAGTTGCCCCGTATTCATGTCCTTTGTCTTGAAGCCATTTTCCCGTTTTTCCCTCTACCTCACTGGGAAAAGGCCCTTCTCCAACACGAGTGGTGTATGATTTTATAATACCGAGGACAAAATCAATTTTGTTTGGTGGTATTCCGGTTCCAGTACATGCTCCTGCTGAATTCGTAACAGAGCTCGTTACAAATGGGTATGTACCAAAATCAATATCAAGGTGTGCTCCTTGTGCTCCTTCTACGAGTATTTTTTTTCCTTGGGAAATCGACTCATGGAGTATCTCTGAGGTATCAACAATGGTTTCTTGAAAGAGGTCTGCAAAATCTTTGTAGAGATTGATTTCTGTTGGAACATCCATCTCAAAACCATGCCTTTTCATTCGGTATTCAATGTTTTCTTTTAGTTTTTTCGTAAAAGAAGAAAAATCTCCCAAGAGCTCACCTGCTCGAATACCTCTTCGTGAAACTTTATCTTCATAGGCTGGCCCAATGCCCCGACACGTGGTACCTATTTTTTCGCCACGAACCTCTTCTTGCGCTTTATCTGCCAGAATATGATGCTCAAATAAGAGGTGTGCCCTGTTAGAAATAAGAATCCTGCCCTTTGGATCAATACCCGCCTCTCGAAGAGTATTCATTTCATCCAGGAGTGTTGGGAGGTGTACAACACATCCATTTCCTATAATACATGTGCCATGATCATGAAGGACTCCAGAAGGAATAAGATGGAACACAAATTTTTTATTATCAACAATGATGGTATGTCCTGCATTAGCTCCACCTCCTCCTCGGGCAACAAAATCCATATTTTCCGCAAGTCTATCGACTATCTTCCCTTTTCCTTCATCTCCCCATTGGGCACCTACCACCACTATTACCTGTGCGTCATTTATTCGAGTCATTTTTTAGAAAAACATACATATTGAGTCTGCCGGAAAAATTATAAATTGTCATTTGAATTCATTGCCTTCTGTCGACAAGTTTTATAAATTTCGCCACAATTGCCCCGTAATGAAAATACCTGTTCGAGTTCAGTCGGCAAAAAAAGGCGACTCCGGAAAAGTACTTGTTATTGGGGGGAGTCCGACTATTCATGGCGCACCAATTTTAGCATCTCTTGGAGCACTTGCTGCAGGTGTTGATCTTGTTTCTTTAGCACTTCCAAAAATTCATGGAGTTGTGGCGCGACAAAAAAACCTCAATTTTATTGTGACTGAGTTTTTAGATGATGAATTTTCTCGGGCAGATGCGAGACAACTCGTTGAACATGCTCATCAATGGGCGGACAGTGTTTGTCTTGGGTGTGGATTTTTTGAAGAAGCACTTCCAGCTGTTCTTGAATTTCTTCAGGGGTACACAGGGGCAATCGTTCTCGATGCAGGTGCATTGCATAAAGAAATCCTTCCGTTTATTCGGAATAGGACAAATGTTATTATTACTCCCCATGCAGGTGAATTTCAGAGACTTTTTGGAAGAGAATCAACACCTGAAAATGTTCGACGAATGGCAAAAAAATGGCGTATTACTATTCTCAAAAAAGGACCTGTCGATTTTATATCGAATGCAGAAGAAGATATAAGCAATGCAACAGGGTGTTCTGAAATGTCTATTGGCGGAACAGGTGATACTCTTGCAGGGATTTGTTCAGGCTTTCTTGCTCAAAAGCTATCACCATTGGAAGCCGCACAACTCGCAGCATATAAATGGGGGAAAACCGGAGAGATTCTCAAAAAACGAAAAAATGTTTTTTCTGCAGAGGAAATGATATTTGAATTCACGCAACGGTAATATTTTTCCTTTTTGGTTATGCCTCAGTATTACGAAAAATTTGATAATGATCCTTTTCAGGAGAATGATGGCGATCATCCGCCACACAAAAGACTAAGTATTTTTTTTGTATTTGTTGTTTTTCTAGGGGGTATTACCATTCTGTTATCCTTGTTTTTTTGGTTTCAGGGGCAAAATTTTTATAATCGTTTTCAGGAAGCCTTTCTTACAAATCAACAGCAGGTCCTTCGCATTTCCAAGAACTCTTTTATGCCTCATTTTCATAAGCTCATTCTTCTTTTTCAGGAGGATCCAGAAGGGCCTGAGGTAATGAAACAAATGGATATTGTCATTAATATTTCGCATCAAATAAGAAAATTATTTGAAATTTCGAAACAAAACTTTCCATATGAGTCATTTTCAGATGAAGAGCAAAAAAAAATATATACATTTTTTGATATTCTTACAGAAATAGATTCTGGACGTCACGAGCATGTTTATGAGGTAAAAAAGTGTATTGTAAAAACTGCTATTGGAGAAGAAGATGCAAAACAATTTTGTCAAAATGAAGAAGTGGCCTGGAAACAAGAAGTCACATCTCTTGTAAATCAACTGGTAGAGTCTCTTGATCTCAACACACAAGATGAAGAAGAGTTTAGAAAAGCATTTACCCAATCGATGCAGTAATATAGACTGGTGTCGAGAGGCATTTCACTTTTTCTTCCCTAAAAAATGAAAGGAACACTTTTGCTTGCCGATGGTACAAAATTTTCTGGTGAGCTTTATGGAGCTCAAACTATGGCTCATGGTGAAGTGGTCTTTAATACAGGTATGACGGGATACGACCAGTCACTTACTGATCCGAGTTATCGAGGGCAAATTCTTGTCTTTACCTATCCACTTATTGGGAATTATGGAATTGCTCCTGATGATGTGGATGAGTATGGTTTGGCAAGGTTTTTTGAATCAAATCAAACCCACATTCGTGCTGTAATCGTAAGTGAGCTTTCTCAGGAATATTCACATCATTCTGCAAAAAAATCTCTCTCAGATTGGTTGGAACAAAAAGGAATTCCACTCCTTTCGGGGGTTGATACTCGTGCCCTCACACAAGTACTTCGTGAGCATGGGGTGATGCTTGGGCAAGTGGTGCCAGAGGGAAAAGTTCCAATGGAAGAAGTTCCAGATCCAAATACAACAAACCTAGTGGCAGAAGTCTCATGCACAAATATCGAAGTGATTGAACCTAAGAATCCTTGTGGTATTACTATTGCGGCAATTGATACAGGAATAAAAAATAATATTCTCCGTAATTTTTTGCAGCGAGGAGTACGGATAATTCGATGCCCATGGGACACCGATATTTCTCAGATTGATGAAAAAATAGATGCTCTGTTTTTAAGTAATGGACCAGGTGATCCAGAAGCAGTGGGGGAAGTAATTGGAAAGAATGTCGGGTATGCTCGTCAACAAAAGATGCCTATTTTTGGAATTTGTCTTGGGAATCAAATTCTTTCACTCTCTGTCGGAGCAAAGACATTTAAACTCAAATACGGTCATCGTGGGGTAAATCAGCCTTGCCAGGACAAAAAAACAGGAAAAGCTGTTATTACGAGTCAAAATCATGGATATGCTGTCGATACAGATTCCCTTCCTGATGATTTTGAGGTCTGGTTTACAAATCTTAATGATGGAACAGTGGAAGGTGTTTCCCATAAGACCGAGCCAATTTTTTCTGTACAGTTTCATCCCGAAGCTTGCCCAGGGCCACAAGATACACAATATTTATTTGATGATTTTTTAAACGTTATTCGAGAAAAAAAATAATTTTTTTATCATGAAGAATACAGCACCCAATCAATTTATTTCTTATTGTGACCCCTGTCGTACTGGCACGGTGACTGAGGATTAGACGAGTGAACCTGAAAACAAGCACTCTTGCCAGGGAAAAAGACCGACAGGACACATGTACGAGCAGGTTTCTTTTGGAGAAAAGAATGAAAACGAAGGGATCGATAAGAGACTCAAAAAGATTCTAGATACAATCGGTTAGATGCAGTTTCCTATTCATGAAAAACAATTTCCGTTATTTTGACTTTCCTTCAAAAAAACGGCAAATTTTTAGAGTAATACTCTCTTTAAATCGATGCCAAAAAAAGCAAGTCAGGAGGGCGGTCATTCGTCTCATTCTTCTCCAAAGATTATTCGAAAGATTCTCCTTGTGTTAAGTCTTGTTTTTAGCGTGTTCGGACTTGTTCTTCTTGGTTTTTTTCTTTCACCTGAGCCACAGGTGCTCGGGAGTGATCAAACAGGAATTGTTCGAGAGATTGCTTCAAATGGAGTATTCGAGGTTCATTTTACTGGAAAAATGAATCGAGAATCAGTAGAAAAATCACTCCTCTTTACCCCAGAAATTCCTGGAAAGTATGTGTGGAAGGCGGATGATTATGTACAGTTTGTTCCAACAGATGCTCTCCCATATGGGAAAAAAATTCTATTATCTATTTCTCCATCTGCAAAAGACATGTGGGGAAAAAATCTTCAAAAAGAAGTTGTATTTCAATACCTTGTTATAGGTCCACCTCAGGTAACCATGATTTCACCAATTTCATCGGAAGACTGGGAGAATGTCCTTCGTATTCGAAAAGGGAATGAGGCAAAACTTCTTTCTGATCCAGTGCTTATCAAAAAGGGACAACCAATCACTATTATGTTTGACAGACCTGTTCGCACTCTTGCTCTTGATGCTGTTTTGCCAGAAAATAAAGGGAATCCCCTCGATTTTCTTACTTTTGATCCACCTCTTACTGGGGACATACGGTGGCTTGGAACAAGCGCATTCGAGTTTCTTATCCATGAAGAAGATTGGCCGAATGCCCAAGAGGTCACCGCAACTCTAAAAAAAGGTTTTCCAAGTGTTGACGGAGGAAAAACAACAGAAGATATCAGTTGGAAACTTCGTACTCAATCGCCAAAACTTATTTCTGTTACTGCAGGAAAGACACCTCTTTTTGTAGAGAAGGATGGTTTTTCCGGAACAAATATCTTACCAGACTCAAGAATTGTCTTAGAATGGAATATGCCAGTGGAACTTGAAAGTTTTTTTGATCACCTCACAATAACTCCAGAGAGAAAGATAAAAGATGATTACATTATTCAAGATCAGAAGAATAAAAATCACGTATACCTTGATTTTACGCCTCCACTTGCACGGAATGAAAAGATTAATATATCTATTGATACACAAGTACTCCCTCTCGATGGGAAATTGGCGTCAGAAAAACCATACTCTATTTCATTTGAAACATTACCAAATACATGTGCAAAGCTTGTAAATGATTCGGGTGAGCAGGTCAAAGAATTGGAGATATATCCAGATGATTCTTTTTTCATAGAATTCTGTTCGTTTATGAATTGGTGGGATAGTGAAAAAGAAGAAGAGATTGATTTTAGTGAGAAACTAAAAGATCATATAACACTTTCTTCAGGTGCTTCACTAGAAGATGCAGAGGTTTCATGTTCAGGAACAGGGTGTACTGTTTGGGTTCCAACGCTACCAGGAGAGGAATTTGATGTTTTTCTCTCTGAAGGTCTTACTGATGTTTTTGGTCAGTCAATACCAGTATCAGATATATCTGCCCATATCTCAGTTCGTGATTATGCCCCAATGCTCTATCCCATGACTCGAGGTGGCTCACGTGGATTATATGATAGCGATGAGCCTCTGGGGGTCTTTTTTTCTGCACGGAATGTGTCTCAGGTACAAGTGACAACTTGTGAAGTTCCGAAAGAGACTGTGCGAGATATTGAGGGGAAGGGCGGTTGGAAATGGTATGATTTTTCATGTAAGGAAGGAGGAAAAAATATCAGAAAAAAAACACAATCTGTACCTGGAGAAAAAAATGAGACAAATATTTTTGAGGTTTCCATTGAGAATGAAAATAGTGATACTTCTGTTATTTATTGGGAAGTATATTCTCCTGAAGTTCTCAGCCCTTGGGATAATGAACCGAGAAAATATTCTGGAGTAGCCTTTTCTGCTAATGCATCATTTACGGCAAAATCTGGAGATGGCTTTGTGACTGTTTGGGCGACAGATTTTGAGACGGGGAAGCCTATTAGAAATTTCCCCGTAAAATTTTATGATGAATCTGGTGTAGCATTTGCTCAGGGAGTTACGGATGAAAAAGGACTTCTTACTGCAGAAAAACCTGATGGAGTACATGAATACTGGGCAGAAGGAATCTCACAAAAGTATAGGGCATATATCGGTTGGGATTGGGATTCAGGCGTATCATCATGGGATTTTGGTATTTCACGTGATTGGCAAGAGAGTCCACGTATGATGGGAACAGTTTTTACAGATCGACCCATTTACCGACCCGGGCATACTGTATTTTTTAAGGGAATCCTTCGAGAGGACAGAGATGTTCATTTTACGATTCCTAAAGACGAATCAGTATTTGTAGAAATCGAGAATAGTCGAGGGGAGAAGGTGTTTGAAAAAGAATTGGCACTATCTAAGTTCGGGACATTCGCAAGTTCATTTAAGATTAGTGATAAAAGTCCTACTGGAAGATTTTTTATTACAATAAAAAGACAAGAAGGGGAGAGACAGGTACCCTTTCTGCATTATACATTTTGGGTTGAAGAGTATAAAAAACCGGTCTTTCAGCTCAAATTTCTTTCAGAAAAAGAAGAATTTATATCTGGTGATGAATTTAATGTAGATATTTCCTCAGAATACTTTTTTGGAGCTCCACTTTCTGGCGCCGACATATCATGGTATGTGGTAGAGTCACCATTACATTTTGACAGGTGGTCCGGACAAGGGTGGTTCTCTTTTGGTGACGATCAGCAGTGGTGCTGGTGGGAGTGTTCGAGTGATGAGGAAGTAATTCATGAAGGGAGTGGAAAAACAGATGAGTCGGGCATGTTTCACATCTCTTTTAGTCCCGATGTGGGATCACATAAACTCTATACATTACGAGCAACGGCAACAGATTCTGCCGGTCAATCTGTATCAGGAAGCAAAACATTTCCCTTCTTTGCTGGTGAATTTGTATTAGGGGTTCGAAGTCTTGATTTTTGGCTCGATGAAAGTGCAAAGCAGGCAAGGGCACAAGTGCTCGCAACAGATGTAGATGGAGAGGCCATTACGAGTAAAAAATTTCTTGCTACTTTGCAACATGTTACGTGGAACAGCGTCAAGAAACGAGATATTGATGGGAATTATTATTGGGAAAGTGAGCAAGAACTTACTGATCTTGAGAGCATCACTGCCGTAACAAATGTGGGAGGAAAGGTTGATATTGCTTTTGATCTCAAAGATGAGGAAGAGTATTTTGGAGAATTGCGAATCTTTGTCCAATCAGAAGATGCAAGGGGGAATAAAATCACGGCTTCTGATCGAGTTTGGCGAAGTTCTTCCAATTATTACTCTCCTTGGAGACAAGAAAATAATGATCGTATGGAAATTCATCTTGAAAAATCTGATGTTTCACCAGGTGATACTATTATGCTTTTCCCTGCATCACCTTTTTCTGAAGAAGTTTCAGCCCTTATTACTGTAGAAAGAAGATCCATACTTTTTCAAGATGTTGTTTCATTAAAACCAGGTCAGCCTATTGTTCTTGATGTAACGCAGGAGATGGTACCCAATGCTTTTGTTTCAGTAGTTGCTTCAAAAGGGAAAGGGCCTTTGGGGAAAATTCACCGGTCTATACGTAAATTTGATGAATTAAAAGAAGATGAAAAGAGTCTCACTGAAAAAATGAATGTTCTGGAAGAGAAAAAGAATACTATTCTTGAAAAACTAGAAGGAGCAAATGATAATCTTGCTGCTTCTCTCAAAAAAGGGATGGGAAATATTGAAAAAGAACTCGACACCCTTCGGAGAAAGCTTGTCTCATCGCAGGAATCTTCTGAAAAATTGAAAGCAAAAATTATTGTTGAGTATGGGGATAAACCATTTCCAAAACTGGGCATAGAATCTCCACGTCCGGAAATAAAAGTGGGCATTGTTCCTGTTCGAGTATCTGCAGCCGAAAAACAGCTCAATGTTACTATTGTTCCCAATAAAGATGAATATATCCCTGGTGAAGACGTCTCTCTTATCTTTCGTGTAGAAGACTCTCTTGGGCAACCAGTACCAGAAGCTGATCTTTCTGTCGCCATTGTTGATGAATCCCTCTTGGCCCTCAAATCACGTCAAAATGAGAATATTTTTGATATATTTTTTCAACTGAGAGATTTAGGAGTCGAGACAGCGACATCTCTTACAAATTTTGTGGATCGCCTTAATGTTACGGCCCAAAAAGGAGAAAAAGGTGGTGGTGGCGGTGGTGACCTGGACCTTTTAAAGAGAAAGAGGGGGGATTTTCGAGACACAGCATTATGGGTTGCCAATCTTCATACAGATGAAAATGGATCTGCAAATGTCGATTTTACTCTTCCGGATAATACAACAACATGGCAGGCATGGGTAACGGCAAATACTATTGATTCTCGTTTTGGAAGTAAAAAAAGGAATTTTATGAGTAGAAAACCTCTTTTGTTGTCCCCTCTGCTTCCACGGTTTCTCTTGGCAGGAGATGAGGCTGTGGTGGGAGCTTCTGTTCACAATCAATCTGGTGGTGAGTTAGTAGTGAGTACAGAATTTTCAGCTGAAAATGTTGAGATTTTAAAGCGAGAAACAACCAGTTTTCGCTTGAAGGATGGGGGGAGAAAAGACATATACTACACCATTCGAGCTCTTGGAAAAGAAGAAACTCCTCTCGCTGAATTTGATCCAGCTCTCTTTACCTTTTCTGTTCAAGGTGACAAAGAGACTGCGGTCGATACTCTTGAAATTTCAATTCCAATTCAGGCACCTGCAGTAGGAGAGACAGTGGCAGTGAGTGGATTTTTACGAGAAGAAGACTCTTCACAGAGAGAAAATATTTTTGTTCCGAACGGTATTTTGCAAGATATCGGCAGTTTTTTTGTCTCCCTGACTGCTGGAGTAGTCGGAAACATCTCTGATGGACTTTCTTCTCTTGTGAGATTCCCTTATGGGTGTGCAGAGCAGATTATGAGTGCACATCTTCCAAATGTTGCACTTGTGCAAATGGAAAAGGAAATTGGACAAGAATTTATTGGAATTGATTCAGAAGAAGTGGGAAAGATGGTTAACGATGGTCTTCAGAAATTATATCAGCTTCAGGAACCTGATGGTGGGTTTGGTTTTTGGCCAGACTCAATGCGAAGTTATCCATATCTTACAGCATATGTTCTTTTTGGACTTGAGCAAACTCGGGCAGCTGGATATACCGTTGATACCGATGTTATCCGTCAGGCACAGAGATATCTTGCGAAGAAGCTGATTGAAAGTATGTCAGAAGAAAAAATGGATTTGGAGTCTTCCTATTCATTTGCGGATTCTGATGCACGTGCTTTTGCAGCGTTAGCACTCAGTTATGCGAGTGATTTCGACAAATCTTTAATCTCTGTGCTTTTTGATGATAGATTCACGATGTCTCCGGAAGGAAAAGCATATCTTCTTATGGCTGCTGAGCGAGTCTTGGATGAAAATTCACAGATTCCCGAGAAGCTTATAAGAAGTATTGAAAGTGCTGCAAAACAAAGTGATAGAACAGCATTTTTTCAATCTGGAGATAATCAGTGGAATTTCTCGTCTGACATTCGTTCCACGGCGGTAGTTCTTCTTTCTCTTCTGAAGGCTGAGCCAAATCATCCACTCATTCCAAAAATTGTTCAATTTTTGAGGGACAACAAACACTCTTCTGCAAAATATATAGGCGGTCCATGGGGAAGCACACAAAACACAGCATGGACACTTTTGGCACTTACCGAATTTATAAAACAAAACCCATCTGGGAAAAGTGATGTGCAAGTAGCCTTAAATATGAACCCCGTTATTACCGACGAACTTCTCCCTCATGGGAAGAGTGTAGACATCTCTCTTCCTATTGCAAATCTTCTTGTTGGAAAAATAAATGGGGTAGATGTGAATAAAGAAGGATCTAGTATCGGGTATGATATGGTACTGAATTACTTCCTGCCTGTGGAAAAGGTATTTGAACGTAACCATGGATTTGGAGTTGTTCGTCAGTATTTCACTTTGTCAGACGATGAGAAGCAATCACCTGTTACTTTCATAAAAAAAGGTTCTCTTCTAAAGGGAAAAGTAACTATTCTTGTCCCAGAATCTCGTTTTTATACTGGGGTAACTATTCCATTACCGGCCGGCTTTGAAGCCATTAATTTCGCTCTAGAAACAGAAGATCAATCACTGAAGAAGCATATTGATACATGTGAAAATTGGTGGTGTCCTGGTGATAATCTCTGGAGATTTTCCCATAAGGAGTATCGTGATGATCGAATATTTCTTTTTGCCGATTATCTTCCTTCTGGAAGATATGAATTTGAATACCTTGTTCGAGCTACAACTGCTGGGAAGTTTCAGCAGTTGCCGGCAAAAGCAGAAGAAATATATCATCCTGAGATTTTCGGACATAGTGATGGAGACATGTTTATTGTAAAGTAGAAAAAATCTTTTACTATTTTCACGTATCTCTCCCTCTGCTTCATATCTGCCTTGTTGGTACTCTTTTACTTTTTATGAAAAAACGATTGACAAATTATTATCCATGGATAATAATTATCCATGATGATTACTACAAAGGAAGTGAGTCGGCGAATAGAAGAGTTTTCCAATAAGTGTAAGGAAAAGAAATTTCCTCTTACTCCACAGAAAACAGCTATTTTTTCTTTTTTAGCCGGGACAACATCTCATCCAACTGCAGAAGAGATTTATGGAGAAATGCAAAAGCAGTTTCCTACGCTTTCTTTTGCAACCGTTTATAAAAATCTTCAAAAGCTAAAAGATCTTTTATTAATCCGTGAAATAAGGGTTGGAGGTCAGAAATCAAGATTTGATGCTCGGATGGATGACCACTCCCATCTTATTTATCCTAATGGAACCATTGTAGACGCAGAACTGGATACAAAAAAAATTCCGGTTCCAGCAGGAATTCATCCGAAGGACATTAAAAAAATATCCGTTCATTTTTATCTTTCATAATGTATATGACTTCTATAAATATTGGCATCAGTGAAGATGCCCGTAAGCAAATCTCTGATGAGCTCTTAATATTTCTCTCGGAAACATATGGTTTATACGCAAAGACACACAATTTTCATTGGAACGTGACAGGTCCTGAGTTTGATGCTCTTCATAAAATGTTTGAGACCCATTACAATGAACTCTGGACAGCAACAGACGATATTGCTGAAAGAATTCGTGCGTTGGGACAATTTATTCCTGGCGATTATGCAGCGAAGACAACAATTACTCTATCAAATGATGTTCCCGTTGCGCATCAGATGATTCAGCAACTTATTGACGGACATGAGACAGTTCTTCGTGCTGCTCGAACAGTTCTCCCACTTGCTCAGCAAGCAGGTGATGAGGTGACAGTAGGACTTCTTGTTGACCGGATGGGTATTCATGAAAAAACAGCATGGATGCTCAGATCACTTTTAGAATAATCCCCTTAAGAAACCAAAAAACTTTTTCTTTTTTTTATCTTATGACTGACGAAGTCAACCCTCTTTCAATTGGGAAACCAGCTCCCGATTTTACTGCGACTGCATATGATCCAAAAACGGATAATGTAGACGCAAAAATATCCCTTTCTGATTATAAAGGAAAATGGGTACTCCTTTTCTTTTATCCTCTTGATTTTACATTTGTATGTCCTACTGAGCTTATTAAACTCGGAAAAATGACGGAAGAATTTGAAAACAATAATTGCCAGATTATTGGGGCTTCAATTGATTCTGCATTTTCACATCAGGCTTGGTTTAAAGCTGATGCGCGACTTGAGAGTGTGAAATTTCCTATTATTGCCGATCTTACAAAAGAGGTCGGATTTGACTATCAATGTCTTCATGAAGATGGAATGCATTTCCGTGGAGCATTCCTCATTGATCCTGATGGAGTACTACAATCAATGACTGTCAATAATCTTCCGGTCGGAAGAAATCCAGAAGAGCTTCTTCGAACTCTAAAAGCATTCCAAACCGGTGACCTTTGTCCTGTAGATTGGCATGAGGGAGAAGAGACTCTTGGAAAAGCATAAAAGCTTTTGTATATGAAAAAAACCCATTCGAAAGAGTGGGTTTTTTTATGTGTATGATTATAAAATTTTCTATTATTGTAGGTTATCCACTCTACATGAGACAGACCGACGTGAAGTGCAAATCCATGTCTCTCCCTTTTTCATAATCGGAAGATGAGCAATTTGTTTTACTACGTCATCTGGGGCACGAAGAACAATTCGCGGTCGTATAGAGCGCATAGCAAGTGGAATGGTGAGGGTTGTATGAGCAGCAAGTGTGATATCTGAAAACGTATGTTTTCCGCGTCGACTTGAAATGTTCCACTGGGAAAGATCTATAGGGAAGTCAGAAAAATTTTTAATGGTAATGTTTTTATCAGCAGGGTTCACATTCACTATTCTTAAATGTTCATACCCTTTCGTAGATTCTACAAAAAAAGTCATTTTCTGAAATTCAGTCGACTGAATATTTGGCTCAGGGGTAAAGGCAAAAAAATAAATACTGCTCGTTCGTCTGATGGGGATGGGCCCTTCATATATTTCTCCCATAGCAGGGGACTGATCAGGGTGTTTTGTCCAAAAAATACGTGCATCTTTTTGATTTGAGAAAATTTTGAGCGTAAAAGCAGATTGAAATACTCCTTCCTGAAGGTTTGTCCATACTTCAAGATTGTTTGCAAATGCAATATACGGGAAGAAAAAAAGCGCAGTAATAAAAATAAAAATATTTTTTTTCATACACTATTGTTCAAGAGAAGCATCATCGATATCTTTTGCACTCCCCATAAACATATATCGAAGAGAGAAAACAAAAAGAATACCAATGCACATTCCTAGACAAGCAAATCCAAGAAATGGAAGAGCGAGAGTTTTTCCTTCAAGAGGCATAAGAAAAAAGAAGTCTCCTGTATAGCTCATGTTTCCGATAATAAGAACTCCTGTTAAAATAAGAAAGGTAAGAAATAGGATTGTTGTAATGGCTTTCATCTCAAGAGAAATCGACGAACGGATTGTTGCACAAAAGTTTGATTCAATGCAATCTCTCTTTCCCTCTTTCATTTCTAAATATTATGAGCATAGAAGAGCAATATCGTATGATTTGTAGAAAAATTTCAAAATTTCCAAACGCAAAACTCATTTCAGTAGTAAAGAACCAGCTTGTAAATGATATACAAGACCTTATTGATGCCGGAGCAAAAATTATTGCCTTTGGAAGAGTTCAAGAGGCAGAAGAGAAAATGCAAAAATTATATTTCTCTGGCAAGAAGCATTTTATTGGACGGTTACAAAGCAACAAAGTAAAAAAAGCAGTTGTGTTATTTGATATGATTGAATCTGTGACAAGCTTTCCTCTTGCAGAAAAAATTTCGCTTGAGGCAGGGAAGAAAGGAAAAGTGATGGATATCCTTTTACAGGTAAACATTTCAAATGATTCGAACAAGGCAGGATTCTCCCTGGAAGAATTAACAAAAAGAGCTTCAGAATTACATCTTCTCCCCTTTGTGAGGGTGTGTGGGCTGATGACTATTGGAAAACGAAATGTTCTGGAATCAGAAACAAGAAAGGAATTTCAACAACTTCGGAAACTATGTGATAGAATGCGCAGTATTTTTGGTGATAATTTTACAGAATGCTCAATGGGAATGAGTAATGATTTTGTAATAGCACTTGAAGAGGGGGCGACGATGGTGCGCATCGGAAAAGGACTTTTCTCAAGAGAATAAAGAAAAGACTTCGCTCTTTCTTTTTTCTCTTGTCCTCCACTTCGTATACGACGTAATACAGTCGTCTTCTCCGTTGCGAATAGGAATTTCCTGAAAAGAATAAGAAAAAAGACTACGCTATTTCTCTTCTTTTCTTCTTCATTACGCATTCGTCTTAGTAAAGCCGACTGCTCCATTACAGAAAAGGGGTTTTTTGAAATCATTTAAAAATAACTACCGTTATTTTTTCTGATTTCTCCTCCGCTTCATGCCTTC
Source organism: Candidatus Peregrinibacteria bacterium (assembly GCA_024762935.1). Lineage (GTDB taxonomy): Bacteria > Patescibacteriota > Gracilibacteria > CAIRYL01 > JANTGK01. Next base: position 15,609 of record JANTGK010000004.1, read on the forward strand.
CTATCGGAAGTCATTTTCGCTTCGGAACAAAAATCTCGCATTTGTCTCGAAACAGAAATCTCGCATTTGTTTCGGAACGAAAAGTTCGCATTTGATGAAAGGACTTTTCTCAAGAGAATAAAGAAAAGAGTACGCTCTTTCTTCTCTTTTGAGGGAATATTCCTTGTACAATGAAACACCCTTCAGTATAAATCGTTTTATATACTTGGGGGCGTATTTTTCAAAAAAAAGAAAATAAGGTACCCTTTTTCTAATTTTGAGGTCTTATGAATATTACATTACAAAAGAGTATGAGAGTTCATATTTTTTTAAGAAGTATATGTGGGATATTTTTATTTTTGGCATGTCTTCCATCATCGAGTGCTGCACGTCTTTTTTCTGATGTACCGCCAGATAATCAGTATTTTGAGGCTATCTCTGCTTTGGAACAAAGAGGAATCATTAATGGTTTTTCTGATGGAACATTCCGACCGAATCATCCAGTTGTTCGCGCAGCAGCATTAAAGATAGTCCTTCTCTCGGCAGGTGTGGAGCTCAGTGGTGTAGCAACAAAAGATCCATTTCCAGATGTGCCTCGTCACGAATGGTTTGCACCTATTGCAAAAAAGGGAAGAGACATTGGTATTGTAAAAGGTGATGGAAACGGATATTTCCTTCCTTCCAAAAATGTATCACGTTCTGAGGCACTGGCAATGCTTTTTCGAACGAATGGTGATTCCTTAAAGGATCCTATTAAGAAGCCATTTTCTGATGTCCCACTTACCGCATGGTACGCAAAATATTTCTCTGCGGCAAAGAACTCAGGTCTTTTGCAGAGTAATCCTGTACAGCCAGATCATCTCCTTACACGAGGGGAACTTTCAGATCTTACATATCGGTTTTTTAGGGGAGACTGGAATTCAAGTGAAACAAGAGGAAAAGCCAGTTACTATGGAAATCAATTTGAAGGACGCACTACTGCAAACGGAGAAAAGTTCTCAAATGCAGAGTTTACTGCCGCTCATCGAACATTACCGTTTGGAACTCGAGTGCGTGTAACAAATGCAGATACATTGCAATCTATTGTTGTTCGGATAAATGATCGTGGACCATTTGCAGATGGGCGAATTATTGATCTCTCTTCAGCAGCTTTTCAGGCTCTCGCTCCACTTTCTCGGGGGGTAATTCCTGTATCATTACAGGTAGTTCCTGAATCTACTCCTCTGGGGTATGCACAAGAATGTGCCATTCCAGAAGTAAAAAAATCCATTGCTATTGATGCTTACGATAATGTGATACTCGATCAGCCCCTCCCTGATACTTTTCGAAAAAATGAAGTATATGTTGTTTCTGGGAAAGTAGTAGGAGACTCTATTCCTGAAATTGTCTCAATTTTTTATGGAACAGAGGATGGAAAACGACTTTTTCGAGGAGAAACAAAAGGAGATACATTTTCTATTCCTGTTTCTTTTCCTGAAGAAGGAAAATTTCTTTTTTCTGTGCTTGCTGGTCAGTCGGGACATTCAAATGCAGAAACGGTGCACGTAAAAAGTCTGGAATGTGAGCCAAATACAGATATGGTGACATCTCCTCCTACAGATTTATTTGCCCAGGTGCAGGATGGAGATACTGTTTTTTCTTGGACTGACTCGGTGAATAATCTCTTTCGACTTGAGTTTACTCAAGAGGGAAAAACAGTTGAATTTTTTGTCTTTGATAAAAAAAAATTTTTCCCTCCTCCAACAGCATTTGAATATTTCTCTGAAGGATTGGCTTCTGTGAAGATTTGGGGTAGCCAGGCCGAGGGAGATGCGTTTCATCGCCGTTCATCCTGGAAAGGGGGAGAAGATCAGAAAATATTTATTAGTAAGCGTGTTTCACGCCATGACAACCTCATATCAAATGTTTCTCTTTCTGATCAGTTTTCTCTTGGTGAGTCTTTTGCCTTTAGTGGTACAACAGAGAGGCCACTTGATAGGAAGGCACTTATTGTAGACCCCAATGAAAATATTATTGAAGTCGAGATGACTGTTTCAGGGAATTCCTTCTCGGGAAAATTCAAACCAACTCTTCTCGGTACACACATTGTAGAGATAAATCAATCTGACGGTATTACACTTTTTGTTGGAGCATCTGTTCCAAAAGGAACACTTCCTCTTCTTCCAGATTTTTTTGATATCGATACTGAATTTCGTGATAATCCAGACAAAATTATTCCAGATAATAAAATTTCAGAAACACTTCTTCGTCTTGTTAATCGTGAGAGAAGAATACGACAGCTCTCTCTCTTAAAAGAGGATCCATCCCTTACGAATCTGGCACAATTTCGTGCTGATGATATGTGCGAACGAAAATATTTTTCTCATATTGATCCAGATGGGAAAGGAGCAAAAGATTATAGGGTTCTCTATAATGTTCAGACATATGTTGCAGAAAATATAGTAAAAGACATGAGTGTAGAAAGGTCTCATGAGCGACTCATGCGTTCTCCAGCACACCGTGCAAGTATTATTGATCCTGGTCATTCAAGAGTCGGGTTTGGATACTGTCGTCCTGATGATGAGCCAGATATTCTTGTGATTACTGAGATTTTTGGTGGAGATACTTTTTCATCAGATTCTGTACCTCAATGGCGAGAGCAAATACTTCAGGATATTAATAGTGTGCGAGGGGAAGATGCAATTGTACCAAATGCAACTATTGAGAGTGTTGCACAACAATGGGCAGCTCGTATGGCAAAGAAAAATTTTTGGAGTTTTCAAGATGGTGATGATTCACTAGAGTCATCACTTCGTGATGCAGGAATAAAAAATTATGCTCGCGGTATTGTTCTTAAGCTTGGGAGTATATCTGATCTTGAAGGAGAGTTTGTAAAAAAATCAATTTCTTTGGGGGGTGAAGTCCAAGATAATTTTTTACTCGATACAAGCTTTAAAAAAATGGGCATTGGTATTGCTCAGAATGATGTATGGGAAATTTTTATTGTTATTTTAGCTATCCAATAATGGAATCTCTCGCACATATTTCTCTTGGTCCAATCACTCTTCATTTTTATGGACTTATGTACGCCACGGCCGCTGTGTCGGGGTACTTTGTAACGAAGTGGTTTGCAAATCGTATGGGCGCAAAAATATCACCTGATGCTATTGCAGATATCATTTTTTGGACTATGATTGGCGGTGTTCTTGGTGGTCGTATTTTTTATGTTCTTGTATATGATTTTTCATATTTTTTGCTATCGCCTTTGCAAATATTTGCGGTCTGGAACGGGGGAATGTCAATTCATGGCGGACTTTTAGGTGGTGCTGTTGCTCTCTATTTTGTCATAAAAAAACACGGACTTGATTTTCGCAGAGGAGTAGATTTCTTTATGCCAGCACTTGCTCTTGGCCTTGCATTTGGAAGGCTTGGAAATTTTGTAAATGGAGAGCTTCCAGGAAGGGTTACAGATGTTATTTGGGGAATGGATTTTGGTGATGGGATGAATCGACACCCTTCATCACTCTATGCTGTGTGTAAGGATCTTCTTCTCTGCTTCATTATTGTTATACTAGGGGTTAAAAAGCAGCTTGCTCCAGGAGTTCTTACAGGGTTATTTTTTGTTTTATTGGGGGTTTTTAGATTTATTGTTGAGTTTTTTCGCGAACCAGATCCTCAATTGGGGTTGTTGGCATTTGGTCTTTCCATGGGGCAATGGCTCTCTTTTGGAGTTTTCTTTTTTGGAGTGGGGTATATATTTGTGGCAGGAAAAATAGATAAATACAAAAAAACATCAGCGAACTGATGTTTTTTTGTATTTGTGTTTCGCGAACCGATTCCTTCCTGACGATGAAATTAACGTTTTATCGTGGGGAACCGCACTGGCGATATGAGCTGAACCGGGCTCTTATTTTCTTGCCTTCCTCCGGAGGTATTTTTGGTCGTTCCTGCGACCTGTCCAGTTTCATATGATCGAAAAATTTACATCACAAGGGTATAAAAATTTGCCACATGCAGACGATTTAGAGTTGGGGTTAAAGGGGGGTCCGAGGGCCAAGAAACCTTCTTGGAAAGCGAAGAAAGGGAAGTCTTCAAAATTTTTTTGAATATTTCCCTTTTTCCGTTTCAGGTATGAAAACAGGCCCAGAGTTTTCTGTGTTTTTAATGTGCATTACCCTTTTCTGTTGGGCTGATTTTTTGTTTTTGATTTTTCAATCATCTGAATCAAACTATAATAGCGGAAGTAAATAATTTTTTCAAGAAGAATTTTTTTGAGTACGAAAAGCACTCCTGGTTTTCTTTGAAGCGTGAATAAAATGGTAAGAATCAGCTATTTTTTGATGGTCCGATAGTACAGAACAGGAAAGACAATGAGGGTAAGAAGGGTTGAGAATGAGAGGCCAAAAACAATCGTCCATGCAAGACCAGACCATACGGGGTCAGCAACAATGGTAAGGCTCCCCAATACTGTTGTGAGAGAAGTAAGAAGAATCGGTCGAAGTCGTATTTTCCCTGCTTCTGCAAGTGCCATTTTAATCTCCATGCCTCTTTTTTTTAGGACTTCTAAATATTCCAGATAAATGATGGCATTATTCACAACAATTCCCATGAGGGCGATAAAACCAATAAGTGCTGTTGCTGTGAGCATTGTTCCATTTATCATCTGAAGCAGTGCAAAGCCTGGAAGAATACCAATGAAGGCAAGAAAGATAGTTGCCATGATCAGTGGTGGAAGGAGGAAACTTCGGAATTGAAGCACGAGGACAATATAAATAAGAAAGAATGCTGCCATCATGGCAAGACCAAGATCCCGAAAATTTTCAAGAGTCATTTTCCACTCTCCTCCCCATTGAAGGGAGACCTTCTTCCCGCTTTCATGTCGGAAATTTATATGAAATAAATTCCAATTCTCTACGGTAAAACCACTCCCTTTTGTTTTTTGAAGGAGGTTTGATATGAGATCGATGGCTGCATAGACAACACTTCTTTTTTCCATTTCTGCCGTAACGTAAATCACATTTTCTTGTTCATCGATAAAAAGAGTCTCATTACGGAATCCCTCGGTTTTATAGACAAATTCTGAAACAGGAAGCATTTCTCCGTCTTTATTTTTTAAGAATATTTCAGAGAGACTCTGAGGATTTTGACGGTCTTCTTGGGGAAAAGAAAGCTGAACAAAAGCAAGTTCATGGGTATTTTTTGGATGGAACTCTGATATTTTTCTTTCTGCACCTGAAAGTTTGAGAGCATCAATAAGTTCTATTTCCGATATATTTGCATTTTTTGCTTTTTCGTAATCAATTTTATAAGTTACTTTAGGAGCCTGTTCTTCCATCGATGTATTAATATCGACGACTCCAGAAGTCAAATGAAATCGGTCTTCCACAAGATGGGCCAATTCTTTTTGTATGAGTAAATCTTCTCCTTTTATTTTTGCAATAAGGGTTGCCTGAACGGGAGGACCTGGCGGGTCTTCAACAACACGAATATCGATATCGCTATTAGGGGGGAAAGTGGCATGGAGCATTTTTCTTATTTGCAGGGCAACATCTTCAGTAGCTTCACTGCGTTCTTCTCCTGCACGACTGAGATTTGCTTTTATAGTGGCCTGATAATCTGCACCTCTGTCACCAAAACCTCTAAAAAGACCATTAAAATCAATGACAGGTGGTGCTCCAGCATATGTTTGTATGCTTTTTACTTCTGGATGAGAGAGTATTGTCTCTCCTGCTTTTTTAGCAGCTTCTTTTGTTTGAGAGACACTTTTTGATTCCGGAAGGTCTATTGTGATGAATATTTTGTTTTGGTCAGACTTTGGAAGCATCTGAAAATGAACAATCTTAAAAATGGGAAAGAGGAAAACAAGAAAAAGAAGAGAAAAAACAGAAAAGAGAAGAATTCTTTGTTTTCGATCACTGTTCAAAAGATTTTTGATGAGTTTTGAGTATGTATCTGTAAGACGGTTAAAAAGAGTTCTCTTACTCTGAGAATCTTTTTCTGGTGTATATTTCAAAAAAATACTGCTGAGAAAGGGGGTGATAATATAGGCTACAAAAAGTGAAAATATGAGTGCCATTGGCACAAAGAAAGCTATTGGCCCCATATATGATCCCATCATTCCTCCTACTTTTGAGACAGGGAGAAAGACAATAACCGATGTTATTGTTGAAAGAAGAAGACCAATACTTACTTCTGATACTGCAAAAGGAATACTCATTCCATCGCCTTTGGATTTTTTTATATGTCGATAGATATTTTCTACAATAACTGTGGCACTATCGACCAAAAGTCCAAGAGAGAGAATAAGTGCAAAAAGTGTAATTCTATTGATAGTTTGCCCTGCAATATATCCAGCAAAAAATACAAGAAGAAGCGTTATGGGAATGGAAAGTGCTACCAAAAATGCTGCGCGACCTCCTAAAAAAAGAAAAAGAACAAACCCAACAATAATGATACTCTGTATGAGATTGCCTCCAAGGCCAGAGATGGCTTCTTGGGCTTTTTTTGCATCATCTCGTACTATCGAATATGATACAGACGCATACTCTGGTTCTTTTATCTCTGAGAAAAATTCCTTGTAGAGTGCTTTTGCAACATGGGACGCATTTTCTTTCTTTCGTTTTGCAATATGAAGGAATACTGCTTTTTCTTCTTTCATTCCTTTTTTCTGGAAGCTGATTTGTCGATCATCTTGGAGGTAGCCATCAGAAACTTCAGCAATGTCTCCCAAATAGATTCCTGGAAAGACAATGATTTTTTTCGCATCTTCAGCTGATAAAATCTGAGGATCAACTTCGATTTCATACGTTCCACCTGATGACTCCAATTGGCCTAAAGGAGTCCTATTAATGTTGTGTGTAATAGCTCTTTCTACTTCTCCGGCTGAAATTTTCCGAACTTTTAATTTTTTTGGGTCCAAAACAATACGCAGAGCTTTTCGCTCTCCACCAGTTACGTCTATATTGGCGACCCCCTTTACTGTTTGAAGAGAGTGTGAGAGAAGGAGTGCCTTTTCTCGAACTTCATTCTGTGAGAGATACGGGGATGTAAGAGCAAAAACAATAATAGGAACATCATCAGGAGATATAGTCTGAATAAGAGGATCTCCAATATTTCCAATCTGTTTATTAAGGTTCTCACTTACCTTTGTAAAAAGTTTTACTTTTGATGCTTGAAAATCTTCTCCTATTAAAAATGTAACACGAACAACTGCAACACCTCCATCAAGAGATGCAGAAGATATTGTGTCGACACCTGGGATTTCAAGAATTTTTTCTTCAAGTTCTCGAATGATAAAGTCTCGGACCTCTATGGGTGTTGCTCCGGGATATGGAATTGTTATTTCAAAGGCAGGGAGAGTTATTTCAGGATTATATTGCTTTGGTGTTAAGAGGTATCCAAATATGCCGAGTAAGAAGATGCTTATCAGGAGAAGTATAGATATTGGCTTGTTTCGAAGAAAAAAAGCCGTCACATTTCCGAAGATATTTATGCGTTCATTCATAACAATTCTGCTTGCAAAAGAGTGTCATCAAAAGGAATGGTCCTTCACTATACATATACCCCCAGGGGGTGTCAAGATTGGGTTTGTTGAGCAGACTGTGATTTTTTCTATATGATGAACACTTACTGTCATTCTCCACGGATTTCAAACCAATACTCTCCCTTTTTCTGAAAGAGTTCTTCTATCCCTGGCGGTGAGGTAGACCCTTTTGGATAGACGTGGACTGGCTGTTTCTTTCGACTGAGAAAATACAATATTTTATCAGTTATATTCCAACTGGCGAGAATTTCTGGAAAACTGAGGAAATGAAGTTTTTCATTTTTTAGAACATCAAGAAGAAGGTGTGCATGCTCTGGGAGACAGTCTTCCCCCCGACATGCAATAGATTCACTCGTTCCAATTTCATGGTATTCTGATGATTCACCATATTGGTTTATGAGTTTGATATGAATCATTTCACGGGGCTGCAGTTCTATGATGAGTCGATTGGGTTCGATATTTTTTTGAAAGGGAAGCTTTTTAAATTCAATGACGGCAGTCGTCAATTTTTTTGCCAATTTTTTTCCTGTCCGAACAAAAATTGGAACTCCATACCAAGTCTCCCTATCGATTTTCAGTTTTGTTGCGAAGTATGTTTCTGTTCGCGAATTTTTTTTCACCCCTTTTATCTTTTGGTATCCTTCATATTGTCCGATAAAAACATTGGCTGGTCTTGGAGAAAAATCGAGAGCTGAGAGAATCGCCTCCTTTTCACGATGAAAACTTTGTGCATCTGCTGTAATGGGGATAGACATGGTAATCATCGCTAATATCTGTGTGAGATGTGATTGAAACATATCTTTGATGATACCAACTTCATCAAAATATCCAGCTCTTTCTTCAACTCCTACCTCTTCATGTGCTGTTATTTGTATACTTGATATTTCACGACCCTTGAGGAGCATGTTTAAAATCATATTATTATGACGAAGTGTGAGAATGCTCTGAACAGATGTTTTTCCAAGATAGTGATCTAAAAGAAAAATCTGATCCTCTCTGTAGAATCGAGATATAAAATGAAAGAGTTTCTTTGCAGAAGATTCATCTTCTCCGAAAGGTTTTTCAAGAACAACTCGAAGATCATCTTTTTCTGATTTTCTTGCGAGGGCAAGGTTTTGTAGTATTGGTTGAAAAACAGAAGGAGGGACAGAAAAATAGGTGATATGTATTTTTGGAATGTGAATTTTCTGTTTTTTGGCAATAAACTCTATAAATTCGAGGTATGCATCAAAATCTTCAAGTTCATCATATTGTCCGGAAAAATAATGAACATGTTTTATTAGGTTATTTATGGTTGTTTCGCAATATGGAATCTTACTATCCTTATGCTCACACGCCTTTTTGGCACTTTTGATAAAATCGTTTCGAAATTCTTCTTGTGTTTTTTTACTTCGAGCATATCCAATAATAATCAAATCTTTTGGAAATCGTTTCTGAGATGCGAGAGCAAAGAGAGAGGGGAATATTTTTAGTTTAGCAAGATCTCCAGAAGCTCCGAAAATCGTAAAAATAAACGGTGATGTAATTTTTTCAAACATGAGGTTTAATAATTAAAAATTATTCATTCTTACTCTCCCATTCTGAATGAAAGCTCCCTTCTGCATCAATGCGTTTGTAAGTATGGGCACCAAATGCGTCTCGAAGGCCTTGTATAAAATTGGCTGATCCTCGGCTGCGATGAATTTGTATGAGGTGGTTAAGGGCAGCAGATAAACCAGGAACCGCAATATTTCTCAAGAGACTACTTGTCGTTACCTGTGAGAGTTGGGGAAGGTGTCGAAGAACCTTCTTGTTGATTTCTGGTATAGTAAGAAGAGCCGTATCAGGAGAGGAGGTGCGAAAGTTATTTTCTAAAAATTTCAGGAGTTCAGCACGAATAATACAACCACCTTGCCAAATGCGAGAAAGTTCCGCGAAATCTATGTTCCAGCCCTGCTCTTTTGCGGCAGTTGCAATAAGCCAAAAGCCCTCAGAGTATGCAGTAATCATGGCAATGTATATGGCACCTTCTAGATTTTCCAATTCGATAGGAGTCGTTCTGCTATCATCCATATGCATTGATGCGGATAATTGTTCTCGAAGTTTTTTTTGAGCAGAAAAAATTCGTGCATCTACTGCTGCAGATATAGTGGGTACTGCCACTGCTCTACTTGTGGCGTCTATTGCAGTCCATCGTCCAGTCCCTTTTTGTCCGGCACTATCTAAGATTTTATCGAGCAAAAATTGACCATCTTTATCTTCTTTTTTTGAAATGATTGCAGAAAGTTCAACAAGAAACGAAGCAAGGGGTCCTCTATTCCATTTTTCAAATGTTTCTGAAATCTGAATATTGTTCATTTCGGAAGACCTCATGATATCATATGCTTCTGCTAAAAACTGCATTACGGCATATTCAATACCGTTGTGAACCATTTTCACGTAGTGCCCAGCACCATCTGTCCCCACATTTGTAACACATGCATTGCCGGAGAAGTCTTTAGCGGCAATTTTTTTGAGATACGGAAGGACCTCTTCTACTGCTTGTTTTTGTCCACCAGGCATAATGCTTGGTCCGAGTAGTGCCCCTTCTTCACCTCCAGAAACACCACAGCCGATAAATCGGATTTCTTTTTCTTTTAATTCTTTTTCTCGACGAATAGTATCGGGAAAGTGTGAGTTTCCGCCATCAATAATAATATCGTTTTTATCGAGGAGGGGGAGGAGCTGGTCAATAACTGCATCTACTGGTTTCCCTGCTTTTACCATGAGAAATATTTTTCGCGGCTTTGCTATTGATTCAACAAAATTTTCAAGTGTTTCTTCTCCCGTTAAAAAGCTGTTTCCATGCTCAGAGAGAAAGGTCTCCATTGTTGTTGTGGTCCTGTTGTAGACAACGGTTTTGATATTTCGACTCGCGAAGTTTCGAGCAAGATTTTGTCCCATTACAGCGAGTCCAATGAGTCCGATAGTATTTTTTGTGGTCATAAGCTGTTGAAAAGATGTGATTGAGCAATGCTGTTCTGAGGTATAAAATTTACTTTTTCCTCTTCAAGAGAAGTTCTCGTGTAATATTTTTACTGAGCTCTACTCCTGGTTGATCAAATGCATTAATGTTGAGAAATTCCCCGAGAAATGCCGTAGCACCTTCAAAGAGGAGAAAGAGTTCTCCAATATCCTCTTCTGAGATGCTCGATATCGAAATCGTGATATGTGGGCGGTCGACCTCAGTGAGCGCCCCTTTTGTTCCTTCCATTTCAAGGAGAAGGAGCTCACCAAAATCAGTGTCTTTTAAATATTCCAGGTTTTTTCTCTTTGGAACAGGAATATGAACAGTATTTTCAAAAGATTCTGATTTTACAAATAAAAAGAGTTTATCATTTGGCCCCTCAAAATAGAGCTGATTCTGACTATGCTGGTCTGTTGCTCCAAGAGCAGCAATAGGTGTGATGCCAGTAAAAACCTCTTCCCCATTTTCAGCATGTCTTTTTCCAGTGCTTTCGGCGAGAAGTTGACGGAACCAATCCGCTACTCGATAGAGCTTATGTGCATATGGATACATGACATTTATATTCTTCTTTTTTTGAAGAAGAAGGTATTGAATACTGGCGAGTTGAAAGGGAAGATTCACTTTTGCATCTTTGTTGAGAAAAATATCCCGCATTTTTTTTGCTCCCCGAATTAATTTGCGGATATCAATTCCTACGAGTGCTGCAGGGAGAAGTCCTACTGAGGTGAGAACAGAAAATCGCCCTCCTACATTTTCTGGAATAGGAAATGTTTGTATACCCTTTTCATTTGCCTCTTCTCGTAAAATTCCTTTCGGTCCTGTGATAAAAACAAAATGCTGTCTTACGGGAAGCTGTGCATCTTTAATCACTTTTGAGAAAAAGAAGTACTCTGAAATAATTTCTGGAGTACCACCAGATTTACTGATAACAAGAAAAAGTGTTTTCTCGAGTTCTACACTTTCGAGAGTTTCAGTAATAAGATCAGGATCAATATTATCGAGAACAATCAGTTCAGGAAACGTTCCGCCGACGCTATGACCAAAGGCTTCTCGTAAAGCAATAGATCCGAGAGAAGATCCTCCAATTCCTAATACTACAATACTTTCATATTTTCCTTCTACTGAATCAGCGAAAAATTGAATTTTCTCAAAAAGTTCTTCAGCAGAATCATCCACAGAAGATGCAAGAGAGCTCCCAAGGACTTCGTCGGAATAAAATCCTTGTTGTCGATTGTGAATGTTTTGGAGATACTTTGGAAGTCGAGGGGCAACAGAATCGAGTTCTGCCGGTGAGAGCCCGTGACTTGGATGTATTTTATTGAGAGCAGTAGTGGAAAGTGAAATCATGGTTTGAGAAATTTTGAATATGAATTATGTATTTGCCTTCATCCCTTCCCAGTCTTTCAGAAAAGCAGCGAGACCTTTATCGGTGAGAGGGTGAGCAATCATTTTATCAAGGAGTTTTGGAGGAATGGTGGCAACATCTGATCCTACACGCATGGCCTGAAGGATATGCTGATTACTCCGGATACTCGCAGCAAGGACTTTTGTTTTTATGCCATAGATTTGGAAGATATTCACAATTTCTGCAACAACTTCCATTCCATCTTCACCGATATCATCGAGTCGTCCTGCAAAAGGGCTTACAAAGGTTGCCCCTGCTTTAGCGGCAAGCATTGCTTGTGCTGGTGAGAAAATAAGGGTGACATTTGTCATTATTTTTTCCGCAGAAATTACCTTTAGAGCCTTAAGCCCTTCTTCGATAAAAGGGATTTTTACTACTACATTTGGTGCCCAGGTGGCGATATTCCGCGCTTCTGCAATCATCTCATCAGCCGTTATGCTGACGACTTCTGCACTGACAGGACCGTCAACAACATTGCAAATCTCTTGTACTCGAGTCTTAAAATCAACATTTTCTTTTGCCACAAGGCTTGGATTTGTTGTGACCCCATCAACTATTCCCCATGAGGCATATTTTTTAATATCTTCTATATTGGCTGAATCAAGGAATATTTTCATTTTTTTTGAATAAGAAATTATATAAATCCTAGCATATGATCATGAGGAGCTAAAGGGCATTCGGTAGTCTTGGTAACAAGAAGGACTCCTCAGAACTTTATTTTTTCGGTATGATGATGTTGATTTTTATAAACTATGATTACTATTTACGGAAAGGCAGGCTGCCCCTATTGTGTTGCTGCAAAAGCAATGTGCCAGACACTTAGTGTGGAGCACGAGTATGTTGATATCTTTTCTTCTCCAGACTCTGAAAAGGAATATAAGCAGCTATCCGAAAAGTATTCTCATTTTTCTGTACCTCTTATATTGGCAGGAGGTGAATTTATTGGTGGGTTTACCGAGCTCCAAGCATCACAGAAATCTGGGGAATTGGATCAACTTATAAAGAAAGATTCATAAAAAGAATTATGATGATATAAAAAAACCGACAGAGATGTCGGTTTTTAGAGTATCAATTTTGAGGAGTTTATTTCTTTTCTTCAGTCTTTTTTGGAGCTGCTTTTTTTACAGTGGGCTTAGAAATTCCTGTTATTTCTACTTCAGTAAAATGTTGTCTGTGACCACGAATAGATTTTACACGTTTTTTTGCTTGAAATTTCACAACCCGAATTTTGTCATTTCGATCATGTTTGACGACTTTTCCTGTTACTTTTACGCCTTCAACGAATGGCATGCCAACAGATGTATTCTTACCATCATGAAAAAGAAATACTCGGTCAAAGGTAACGTTTTTCCCTTCTTCTTCAGGAAGTTTTTCAATCTGAAGTATCGCACCTTTCTCGGCTCGATATTGTTTACCTCCGGTTTCAATAATTGCGAACATTTCCTCAAAAAAATAGCCGATTAATCTTGTCTCATAGCGTATGTTCTGTCAAGTTGACTTTCTGAAAAAGAAAGGTGAAAATTCATCAGCTCTTGTTTTTTTTCAATAACATGAAGGAAAGAGTATTTATAGGCATCTTTATCTTCTTCCTCAGCAGTGTATCTGCCTTAGCAAATGAAGCATCATCGTTTTCTCCTCCAGTGTTAACTCCATCGCTTGGGTTTACTGCTGAATACGACCAAGAGAAGAATACAGTGCATATGTCTTGGGAAAAGTGGCAAAAGGATTTTATGTGGTATAAGGTTATACGATCTCAAGTAAACCCAGACCCCGTATATCCAGAAGATGGATACATCTACTACAGTGATAATCCCTCAGTTCAGGAATATACCGATAGGTCTCCACCTCGTGGGAAGACCTTCTATCGGATTTGTGCGATTACGTTTTCAAAGGATCGATACTGCAGTAATGTTGTTTCAATCGATACTTCTCTAGAAGATTTGGAGTCAAAAAGCAATTTTCCTATTTGCATACAGGTTGTTACTCCAGCTAAAAACCCCCAAACGGGAGTGTGTAAGGAGTTTCCAACTCCTTGTGATGTTCCTGATGACTGGGATGTTGTAGATATTTGTCAGCAGCCAGAATGTATTGAAGGGGAGTTTTACGCAGAGGACCCAGAAAACAGCAAGTGCCAAGAATTCAAAACCACTTGTGAGATTCCGCAAGGGTGGATTGAAAAAGATACGTGTGATGAAGAACTTCTTTGTGATGATGTTCCCGTTTCTGCGGTAAATGCGTCGGGTATCTGTAAAGATTTTCCGTCATCATGTGAAGTGCCAGAAAATTGGACGGTAATTCCTGATCTCAAAGATTGTAGAAATTCTGGCTCTTTTTCCCTATCTGTTCGAGAAGGAGAAGAGAGCGCGTTGGTCTCATGGGACCCTAAAAATATTATGGGGGAAATAATAGGATACAAAATTCTCAAGAGTACTATTCATCCCAGTCCGGTTTTTCCGCCACTAGAGGGGGATGAATTTATATATATAACAAACCCAGAAGAGATGACATATGAAGATAAAGATCTCACTTCCGAGACGGTCTATTATCGAATATGTGCGTATCGATCTCAGGGGCTTTGTTTTCCATATTCTGATACATTTGCATTTACATATTCAAAAACTCTTGAAGAAGAAGGTGAGGAGGATGTAAAAAAATTCTCAGATATTTCTCCTTCTAATGAAATAGGAGAGGCTGTTCTCAGATATGCGAATGACGGTGTTGTTCAGGGGTTTTCAGATGGATCCTTTAAGCCAGAAAAGGGAATTACCCGTGCAGAAATGGCAAAAATTGCCACCTTAGCTGTTCATGCGAATCCTGATGCAGTGTCGAATGCTATCTTTTGTGATGTTTCCCCTGATGAGTGGTTTGCTCCATATGTACAATATTTTTTTCAGAATGGATTTGCTGAAGGATTTGTTGGAGGAGACTGTCCTTTGAACCGTTTTTTCTCTCCTCATAACCCTGTGTTACGGAGTGAGGCTCTAAAGATGATGTTTGAGGTTGTTGGTGTGGATGTGCAGCTCTTACAGGAAAATGATACTACTGGATTCTCAGATGTTGCTTCGGATCATTGGCTTGCGCCTTATGCAAAAAAAGCTTGGGAGATGGGGGTTTTTCGAGGGTTTGATGATGGGACCTTTCGTCCTGATATTCCGGCCACACGTGGGGAGGTTTTACTCTATTTTAAGCGTATTCAAGACGCCATGAAGGAGTAGCATATATTGTATATGTGCTAGTGGTAAAATGCCTTTTTTGGTATTATAGAAAAAATAACAAGAAATATGAATACCCAACTGGGCATCAGAAAAACTCTGCTTAATCAGCTGAAAAATAAGAAATCTCCTGCTCAAGTGCTCGATTTAGCAGTTTCAGCGGGAGTATCAAAAGATGATGCACTGAGAGAACTGGAGGCAATTTTTCGGTCTGAGAGTGAATATACATTTCTGCCGGTATTGGGAAGTTTTTTACAGCAACAGAAAAAAATATCTCCACTAAATACTCCAGTGTCTTTTTCAGAGGTATGGGATCCAGCAGGGGAAAAGATTACAAAAAAAACATTTATTGGAGCCACAAAAAAGCTTCTCACTAAATATCAGGTATATAAAGAAAATCCTGGTCTGATTCGGCGCAATGCAATACTTCTTGGACTGATTCCAATTGGATTTTTTGTACTCATGCCTCTTGTTCCAGCTCTGAGAGAACTTCTTTTTTCAGGAAATGATTTTAATTGGATTGGTTTCTTATTTTTACCAGTGATTATCTATTTGGCACGGATACATCAGCTTCAGAGAGATTTGGTTAAAATGGTTGTTGCAGATGAATATGGCTGGGTCTATTCTTCGGAAAAGCAGAAGGATAGATGGAGTAAACTTGCAGGTATCTATCCTCATCTCTTTGACAAGGGAAGTGACCAGAATATACAAGATGAATTTTGGGGAAAATTTCGAGGGAAAAAACAAACGGTTGATTTTTGGAGTGGAATCTTTGAATATACAACTGGCTCAGGAAAACAGAAAACAGTTCACAAAAAAACAGCCTTTGCCCTCCATTTAAATACTGTTCTGAAAAGTAATTTTCGACTTGAGCCAGAGGGGGATAGCTCATCATTTTTTAGGTTTTTTAGGCGAAAGAAAGAGATTGATACCGAATCGAATGCATTTAATAAAACCTTTGCCGTGTTTTATAATGGGAAAAAGCAAGAAAAACAACTTGAGATCATTAAAATTCTTTCCCCTTCAGTACAGGTGAGGCTTCTTGAAATTGCAAATCGTGAAGGAAAATTCATAATCCAATTTCAAAAAGATACGGTAGTCTTTATTTTTCAGGGACTTCTTTTACAAAATATGAAGTCAAATTTCTTTAAAAAAGTGTCCCTTGATGCTCGTGATAAAAAGGCAATCAATGAACGTATAAATAGAATCCTAGATATCACCAGTGACATTCTCCCGTTTCTCGATTAAAATTTTTGAGAAAAATATTTTTCTTTCTCCTCTTCTTATGAACTTTTTTCTGTTTATTCTCGGTCTAGTAGCTCTTGTTGGTGTTATATATACAATTTTGTATAACGGGCTTGTTTCTGCTCGCCAAAAGGTAAAAGAGGCTTGGTCAGGAATTGATGTGCAATTGAAGCGCCGGTATGATCTTATCCCGAATCTTGTCAAAACAGTAAAAGGGTATGCTGCTCACGAAAAAGGAACATTGGAAAGTCTTACTCAAGCTCGAGCTGCTGCAATGGCAGTTCCAAAGGGACATATTGCAGAAAAGGCATCTGCAGAAAATGCTATCTCTGGAACCTTAAAAACTCTATTCGCTCTTGCGGAAAATTATCCAGACTTGAAGGCAAGTAGTAATTTTCATGAGCTTCAGGTTCAACTTGCTGAGACAGAAGATCAAATTGCTTCTTCTCGGCGAATTTATAATGGTAATGTGACAGAGATGAATGTAAAAGTAGAAAGTTTTCCTTCAAATATTGTGGCAAAAAAACATGGATTCACAAAAGAGGAGTTTTTTGATCTTGATGAAGGTGAAAAAGAAGGAGTGAAAAATGTTCCTCAAGTGAAGTTTTAATTTTATTCAGAAACAAAAAACCCCTGTCAATAACAGGGGTTTTTTTAAAGTTCAAGAGTATTGCTTGATTAGTATTGAGGACGATCAAAGTCTCGTCGAGGTCGCTCTTCTCGTGGTCGAGCAACGTTAACAATAACTCGTCGACCATGGAGCTCTTGCTCATGGTATTTTTCAATAGCTGCTTGAGCTGCTTCTTCGGTTTCCATTTCTACGAAACCAAATCCTTTTGATCGACCGCTATCACGATCTTTAATAATGGTAGCAGAAACCACTGGTCCTACTTCAGCAAATGCTGCTTCGAGGTCTTGATCAGACATCGCGTAAGCGAGTCCGCCTACAAAGAGTTTTTTGTTATCCATGTTATGGAATAAAGAGAAAATGTAAATCAGGGTTATCTTCGACCTTCTGCACAGAACCCTGACGGCTTGACAAGAAACTCTACGATGATAAATTTACAATATGCACTTTAACGCCTTTCATAGGAATTTGTAAAGGGATAATTTTTTTGAAAATTCATTCAAATCCCTTCCCTTAAGAGATATGTAGTGAGAGCAAACTAAGAGTTTCTTAAAATGGCGGAGAGAACGGGATTTGGCGTCAGCTCACTATCATTCATACTTCGCCCTATCGGAACTCGTATTCATGAAGTGGCTCCTGCCCGGACTCACCATGCTTATCGCAAGGTTCCGTCATTCAAATCCCTTCCCTTAAGAGATATGTAGTGAGAGCAAACTAAGAGTTTCTTAAAATGGCGGAGAGAACGGGATTTGAACCCGTGGAGGCTTGCGCCTCACACGCTTTCCAAGCGTGCGCATTCGACCACTCTGCCATCTCTCCAGAGATTACCGATACTCTATCAGTATTTGTTTTTGCTGCAAAATAGATTTTTTTTCAAAAAATCTTTGGAGTCTTTTGAGATAATACCTCGTAAAATTCGTAATTCTTTCTTCTGTGATTACTAATTCTTTTTTATGAATTCTTATTTTTTGCCATCTTCCTCTCGAGTTTTTTCGCTTCGTGTTTTGATGGTTCTTTTGCAAGAGTTCGCATTGCAGAAGCACACACTCGAAGACGAATCCAAGTTTTTGTGGCGGGATCAAAAAATCTTTTCCACTGAAGATTTGGAAGAAAACGTCGATTTGTTCTTCTGACAGAATGCGAGACATTATGTCCAGTGGTTGGTTTTTTTCCGGTAAGCTGGCATACTTTTGCCATAGACGTTCGAAATAGAAATTCATCAAATTTGCCGAACGAGTCTCCCTATTTTCTTCCCTTTTGTCAAATGTTTTTCTCTCTTGATATCACTGGAATCATTATTGTTGGTATAGTTTTTCTCATTGCTCTTTCGTGTCATGAAGCAGCACATGCCTACGTTGCCTTTAAACTTGGTGATCCAACACCAAAATTGGAAGGCCGTCTCACTCTAAATCCTGCAGCACATTTAGATCTTATGGGTACAATTGCTATATTAGTCATTCAATTCGGGTGGGGGAAACCTGTGCGTATAAACCCAAGTTTCTTTCGGGATAAAAGACGAGATATGATGCTTGTAGCTCTGGCTGGTCCAGGTGCAAATTTTTTACTTGGTTTTTTAGCAGCTGGTTTAGTAAGCCTTATTTCTTCTTTTGGTGCTAGCAGTGTACTAGCAGAAAGTCTTTTATTTCAATTTTTGCAGACACTCTTGTGGATTAATATTTTTTTGGGTGTCTTTAACCTTATTCCCCTCCCTCCTCTTGATGGAGGGAGCGTGTTATTAGGAATTCTCCCAAAACGTCTGGTTCCACCAGTGCGAGATTTTCTTTTGGTTCATGGTCAAGTTACGTTTTTTGTTCTTCTTGCTGTTAATCTTTTCTTTAATATTCCTATTATAACCGGTCCGGTTTTGTATATTGCGGAAAAAATTATTCTTTTCTTCCGTCTTGTGTTTGCATTTTAAGATCTAAAGAATATATGGTTTTTATAAGTATATAGCTACGTTTGACTCTTATTTGCGAAAAAGAAATTTCTTGTAATTATTAGGGATAATCGTAATACTAACGGTACGCTCTGTGCTGTTCGGTTATTCTTAGGATTACAATTTTCTCTAACAACCTGCACTCGGGAAGTTGGTTTACGATTGCATCGTGGTGTACTCATGGCCTTTTCCACCTTAAATTTCGCAGGGAAATGTGACCAAGATGAGCACGGCAGGACGGAGCCGATTAAATAAGGAATAAATACTAATTAATAAAGAGCTATTTTTTTGTATAGTTTTTCTTATTTTTCATTTGTCATTCTCCCTGTTTTGTCATTGTATTTGCCCTCCACAGCTGCTTCCACAACCAGCGGTGCAGCCATAACAATAATCCTTGAGTGGAATACTCTTTATTATATTCAGATTGTCTTGTTGAAGAAGGAAATCAAGAGTTATTGGTTCTCCCTCTTGAGATAGAGCTGGAATTTTTTCCATTTGATGAAAATCACAATCATAGACATTTCCATCATAATCAATTGAGAGTTGAGTTTTACACATGAGTCCAGAGACGGTTTTTGGATTAAAGTGTCGAGCAAGAAATGAGATATATTTTTCCAGCAGTCCTTTTCTTTTGAGGTATGACTTCATTCGTCCAATAGGGATATTGGAGATGGTCAGGAGGTTATTAAAAGAAATATGAAAGTGTTTCATCAGAAATTTTTTATATTCCTTTTCAAGGTTTTCTTGAGGGGGAGGGAGGCTAAATTTTTCTTCCGAAGAAGGAAGCTGTGGATTATAAACGAGATCAAGGATGAGGTCTTTTCCATACCCAAGACTGTTGAGCTGTTTGATAGCATCAACAGATTCCTCGAAAACCCCTTTTCCTCTCATAGTATCAACGTTATCTTTGAGGTAGCAGGGGAGGCTCGCAACAACTCGAACTTTTTGTTTTGCAAAGTATTCCGGAAGATGCTCGTATCCGACCACATAAAATATGGTGAGATTGCTTCGCACAATGACTTCCATATTTTTTGATCGTGCTTTTTCGACAATCCTCTCAAATCCATTATTCATTTCTGGGGCTCCTCCAGTGAGATCGATTGTTTTTATTTGTGGGGAGTGGTCGATAATTTCTAAAATTTGTGCGAGCACTTTTTCTGAAAGCTCTTCTGTTCGATGCGGTCCTGCTTCCACATGACAATGAGAGCAGGCAAGGTTACATCTTCTCCCGAGATTGATTTGAAGAGTTGATACGTTCTCTTTTGTAAGCGGTTTGCCAAGAGTGTGGGCAAAACTTTTTTGCTTTGAACTTTTGGTCATGATGCAAAACGATATACAAAATTGTCAAAAGAGTAGGTCTTCTTCAGTTGAGTAAAATGAGAGATAACCGTATGAAAGGCATTTTTTGATTTTTCAAGATTTTTACTGAGCTGATCAAGAGGAGTTGGATTCTCAAGTACTCCATTTGCATAGTCGATAGGGAACGTCATTAGTCCGTATGCCATTTCGAGTTCATTTGCCAAGACAGCTTCTGGTCCACACGTTTGGGAGAGGATTGTTCCTCCGACCGATTGGAAAAATTTGATTTCTGATTGAGTATTAAATCTTGGTCCATTGGCATGAACATACGTTCCTCCCTTTTGGGCGTCAGGAAAAATATCAAATATATCTTTCTGAATTTGAGAATGTAAAAGTGACCCAGCAATAAGGTGTCCGCGATCTTTTCCCGGTGTCTGGAAAACAGAACATATGGAGCCATCTGGGAATCGATTCTCCGGAAAGAAAATATCATCTGGTATAAGTGGCTTTGCTAGTTGAACTTCTGGAGAAAGGGCACCAACGACTGAGAGGGAGATAACTTCTGTTACCCCTTCTTGTTTGAGAGCACTAAAATGGGCCAAATGATTTATTTGGCTCGAGAGTGTGCGATGATCTTCCCCGTGCCTCGGAAGAACAATAAAATCATCATGAGTACCATCTCCTTTTCCAAACAGAAAATCTCCCTCTCCATAGGGAGTTGTCACTCTTTTTTTTGTGGTATGAGGGAAATCATAACATCCAGAACCGACAAGAAATGCAATCATTGTTTAAAAAAATCAGCATTAGTGTGGCGCATTATGCTCTGGAATAAAAGATATTCTTGTAGTAGAGGTTACTCGTGCAGTTCTTTTTGTGGTTTGTTATTCTGATGATATGAATCGTTCTCAAATCTTTTTTTCTTATGGGGTACTGCCAGCACTTTTTTTGAATTTTATTGGTTCATATTTTTATTTTATTCTTTTTGCAGATTCAGGATTTGCGAATGTTCTCTATGGAAGTATGAAGGGAATTCTTCTGGTATGGCCGTTTATATGGCTTGTTTATATTCAAAAACTTCCAAAATTTACATCCCAGAAAAAGATTCTTCAGTCGCTCTTGTTTGGACTTATGACAGGGGTGGGAATAACTTTTGCTGGACTTTTTGTTTTTTTTCTTGCGGAAGACTATTTTCGAACATTTACTCCTCTTATTTTACAAAAGGTTGTTCAAATGGGTGTACTAGAACACTATATTCTTTTTGCAGCAGTGATTTGTACACTTCACTCACTCTTTGAAGAATTCTTTTGGCGATGCTTTGTGTTTCGAGGCCTTCTTCTTCAACTGGCAGTAGTACCAGCAGCAATTGCTTCGAGTATTGGGTTTTCACTTCATCATTTTGTAATCCTCTCTCAGTATTTTCCGCCTGTAACGACTCTTTTGCTTGGTATCGCTGTCTTTGTTGGAGGGATGATTTGGTGCCTGATATATGCGAAAACAAATTCTATTCTTGGGAGTTGGCTGAGTCATTTTTTTATTGATATGGGAATCTTTTATATTGGGTATGTGATGCTGTTTTCTTAGGAGCCTGAAAAGTATTTGTAAAAATATTATAAGAGTATACAGTAGCATACTTTTATAGTATTTTTTGTGGATACCCCTAAGACATCACCGGAAGGAAGTGATTTGCTGACTGATTCAAGACAGCAGAGAGAGATGTATTTTGTTCAACGAATAAAAGGTGCACTTCGTGTTGGAGTATGTCTTGCACTGAGTACGACATTTTCAGGGGATTCTCATCCGGGGAAAAAGCAGCCTCTTGAGGATATACGGAATCTTTTTGAGAGAGATCCTTTTTCTCTATGTGAAAAACAAATATCTCCGATTATTGGCATGACAACAGAGTGTTCTTCAATGGTGAATGGAGAAAATAATACAGAAAAAATACCACATAATCCGTTTGTTGATGCCCTTGATATTTCTCCTGAGGTGAAGGCTTTTTTACGAGCTGAAGATTACTCTTCTCGGAATATTTATTATAATTCTCTGACAGCAAATGGGGAGCAAGAGGGGGTGAATCGTTGTAAGGTCATTACCTCCTTTCCCAGTTCAGAGAGGTGTATTCCAGGGAATGGTTGTCGACCACATAAAGGGATTGATATTGATAGCCTCGAGCTGAAGAAGCCATTTTTATACTATCCATTTTCACTCGGAAAAGTATTGGAGGCAGAAAATTCAGGATCAGGAAGTCGAGGAAAATATGTTGTTATTGAACTTCTTGATAAAGATGAGGGTTCAACTGGAGTGGTGATTTCTATTTTTCATGCAGCAGGAATATATACGCAAGAAGGAGATATTCTTAAAAAGGGAGATAAATTTGCTGCACAAGGTAACACTGGGCGATCAACAGGAACACACGTACACATTGAAGCAGCCATTAGCAAAAGCGTTACTCATGTTGAGCCTGATATATATAAGGCGGGAGATTATGAAACTGTTGATGTTGTAAAAATGTTCCCCTGGCTTTTTGCTCGAAATACAACTTTTATCCTCAAGAAGCAGCTCTCAACGTATAAAAAAAATTACAAAACGCTTTTTCAAGAGATGGGTATTGAAGGGGTGACATGTGAAGAAAAAGAAGGAGGGGAATAGTTAGATTTGTTTCTTCAGAAAATCTCTGAATTTTTCATCTCCCATGGCTTTTGTAGTAATAAAAAGGTCTTTGTCTCCACGCCCAGAGACATTAATGACAAGGGTCTCATCCTCATTCATCTGTTGAGCCCGTTTCATTCCCTCAGCAACAGCATGGGCTGATTCAAGTGCTGGAAAAATTCCTTCGGTCTGAGCAAGAGTCTTCCATGCGTGGAGGACTTCGTCATCGGTGGCATAAGAAAATTCCACACGGTTTTTCTCTTTGAGCCAACTGTGAATAGGAGAGACACCAGTGTAATCAAGCCCGGCAGAAATAGAGTGGGTATCTTCCATTTGTCCATCACTATTTTGGAGGAAATATGATTTCATTCCCTCAGAAACACCAATTGATCCCCCAGTTTTTCCAGCAGCAAATCGGGCGGCATGTTCGTGTCCATCAACCCCTTTCCCCCCCGCTTCAACACCAATAAGTTGAACATCGTCATCAAGAAAATCAAAGAACGCACCAATAGCGTTGCTCCCTCCTCCAACGCAGGCAACAATAGCTTCAGGAATCTCTTTGCCAGTTTGCTCTTTGAGTTGCATCTTTATCTCTTCAGAAATAATTTTTTGAAAAAAAGTATTCATTTTTGGATACGGATGGGGTCCGCATACAGTACCGAGAAGATAATGTGTATCTATTGGGTTGGTGACAAGGTCTCGGAGTGCCTCGTTAATAGCATCACGGAGTATTTGTCCTCCAACGGTAACAGGAACAACTGTGGCACCCAGATTTTCCATCCAAAAAACATTCGGGCGTTGACGCTCTACATCTTTTGCTCCCATATATACAACACACTCAAGTCCAAGTTTCGCACACATGGTTGCGGTAGCAAGTCCGTGTTGCCCAGCACCGGTTTCGGCAATGACTCTTGTTTTTCCCATGCGTTTGGCAAGAATACCTTGCCCAAGGCAATGATTCATTTTGTGTGCTCCGGTATGAACGAGCCCTTCGTTTTTGAGAAATATTTTTGCCCCACCCATTTTTTTTGTGAGATTTTTTGCATAATAGAGTGGTGTTGGTCGTCCCGCGTAATTATTTTGGAGATCCTTGAGTTCATTAATGAATGTTTTGTCTTTTACGGCCTGCTCAAAAGCATTGGACAGATCAATCATAACCGGCATAAGCATTTCTGAAACATACGTTCCTCCAAATTTTTCAAAATGACCGTCAGATTCTAATATGGTTTTTTTAAGAGACACTTCGCTATAAAAAAGTAGTCTGATTATGCGGAAGGAGTGATAAAATGTACAGAGCTGACAACTATATGTATTCTTGGATTCCATGAATATCACTCTCCTTACTGCCGGAAAAATGAAACATCGCTTTTTTTCTGAAGCAGGGTTTGAATATGTCGGGCGATTAAAACCCTTTTGTTCTTTTCAGGTACAAGAGGTTCCGGAGGAAAAATTGACAAAAAATACAGATATTTCTGTTGTGAAAAAGAAAGAGGCAAAACGATTTCAAGAGAAAATTCCCAAAAATGCTCTCGTTATTGCTCTTGATGAACGGGGGAAGGAAATGACCGCTTCTGAGTTTGCCAAGAGCTTAGAAAAATTTGAATGTTCCGGAAAACCAATTATTTTTGTTATTGGGGGAGCAAATGGCCTCGATAAAAATCTGGTACAATCAGCTGATTATACCTACTCTATGGGAAAAATGACCCTTACTCAAGATCTCGCTCGAGTGGTTTTTCTCGAAACGCTCTTTCGCGGATTTTGTATTCGAAAAAATTTACCATTTCATCGATAACTGCGGAGGTGAAAGGTGTTATCTATCAAATGTGAAAAACGAGATTGGGACAATGCAAATTTTTATTTGCATTCCTCTCTTTCTTATGAAAAAATGCTTTCGCTAACAAGACGAGCGGGTATAGCTCAGTTGGCTAGAGCCCCGGCCTTCCAAGCCGGTTGCACGGGTTCGAGTCCCGTTACCCGCTCCATTTCAAAAAGCCAGGATAAGATCCTGTCTTTTTTAAATAGTGGAGAACGGTTTACTCGAACCCGTATAGGTTCGTGTCGCGATATTGATTCACCCAACGAGCAAGGAGTGAAACGACGTGGCGAGTTGAGGTGAACCTTAATGCCCATGGGTATTACCCGCTCCAAGCTTCGAGATACGAACGAAGTGAGTTTTCGAGGAGGTTGGACGGGGGAACGACCTCTGCGATTGTTACCCGTCACGTCGTTCGCGAACGACGTGACCAGCTCCATCCTATTCCACCTTTGTAAATTCTTTGAGGGGTATACTGTGTGGTATTACAAAATCTGATTCTACACTTTGCCAAGAAACAGTTTTTCATGTATCAAAATTGTTAATGGCACTAAAGAGATGCTTAGAAAGAAGAGTTGTATTTTAACTGGCTCTTGATCGTATTTGTGCAGCCCTTTTTGCAGCAGCTTGTTGAGCTTTTTTTTGCTGAGCAAGAAGTTCTGCCTGTTTTTTTGCTTTTGCTTCCGCTTTTGCTTGTTGTTCCTGAGCTGCCTTTTCTGCTGCTTTTTGTCGTTCTTTTTCCTGATCTGCAGCTATCTGTGCTAATCGTTTTTGTTCTTGCTCTGCCTGTAGTTCAGCTAATCGTGCTGCTTCTTGCTCTGCTTGTTTTTTCTGTTCTCGTGCTGCTATGCGCTGATTCTTCACATTTTCTGCTGTCAAGAGACCTAATCGTTTTTTTTCTTCTCTCTCTGATTCTTCTTTTTTTTGTTTTCTCGCTGCATCAGCTGCAATTTTCTTTTCCATATTTTTTATTTTCTCTAAAGCTTCAGCTTCTGCTTGATCTGCAATGCGTTTTTGTTTTTCTTCTTCCTCGGCTGATTCCTTCGTTTCTTCTTGATTTTGCTCAAACTCTATCTGCTCAAACTCTAAGGGTTGCCTCTCCTCTTCTCGTTGTTGTTCGATGACAATACTTGTTGTTTCTTTTTCTGCAATTTTTTCTGTTTGAGCCCGTTCTTTATTCCAAGCAGTAAATGTGATATTTTTTTCTTCTGGTAGTACAGCTAAAGAAGACTTAATAATTTTTCCAGTAAAAGCATTCACTGTAATTTCTCTTTTTTTATAGTTTTCCTGCACTTTTATTGTGATTGCTGGTTGTAAATTTCTGAATTCATACCATGAATAGAGTGATATGACTCCAAATTTTTCTGCTACAAAATCTTCCGCAATATATTTTTCTATTTTTCCATCAAATTCATAATTCGCGAGTACTCTGTTCCCGATCATATGAGAAAAAATAAGAAGTGTGCCAAGGCATAGAGTAGAAAAGAGAATCCCAATATGAGTGAGGACCTTTTTCTCTCGTATTGGAGAGAAAAAGTATGATCCGATAGCAAAAATGAGCACTCCACCGGTAACAAGAAGGAACGTATTCATGGTTTTTTATTTATAAAAAGCGTGAGAATCGGAATTTTTATTTTTGCAAATGAAACTCCCCATAGAACTATCAATGCAAGGGCTGGTAATACGCTATTCCATACCTCAAATGCCATAAATGTACCCTCATTAAATGCCCGAATGAGAACTATATGTATGATAATTACGAAAAAAAATATATATGTAAGACGGTGCAATTTTTTCCAATATCTTTTGAGGATTTTTATTGAAAATATATTTGATGTGAGCGTCAGAATGAGAGCAATAATAAACCCAATCATTCCCCAAAAGTAATAATCTGAAATGTTCCATATTTCTGAATCCAAAAACCCACTCGGTAAAGTGATATTTCCATTAAGAAAATACCCAATACTATGAGCTACTGCAAAAGATCCACATAAAATTCCTAATTCTTTTCTCAGTGGCATAAGCCCGCGAAAGATCTTTAGATCAGTGAAAATTTCTGAGAGTGGTCTGATAAAGAGGATAAAAAGAAGTATTTGCCAACTTATCTCTCCCAAGCTACGAAAAGACTCTGGAAAAATGAATATCCCGGCCATTGGTATTATGGAAAGGAAGATAAGTATTTGCTTTATAAGAGGAAGATGGGGGATTCTCCCGTTTACAATGGGATTAACAAGATATGTAGATAGAAATTCTGACATTAATGAATATATTTTTAAATACTATTAGTATAGCAAAAAATCTGAAGAAAAGCTTTAGATTATTATGCAAAATATCCCATCACATTTTCTTCAATGCAAAAATTACGCCCCTGTTCTTCCCCAAGCAAAAAACAAGTTGTTGCAAAACTATCTGCCTCTATACAGGTATCAGCAATAATACTGACACTTTGCAATGGGTTTTCCTGAGATGAAGGATTTTTATTATTTTTTCCTGATACGAGATGATGGAAACATTTTTCTTGATTATTTTCTGTAATATTCCATCTTCTTTTATATGATCCACTTGTTGCCAGTGCTTGATCTTCAATTTCTATCCAAAATATATTTTTCTCTTCATTGGTAAAATCGCTTGGATCCGCAATACCAATGCTCCATTTTTCAAGAGAAGAAAATCGTCCTCTGGCAAATATATCTCCTCCCGCATTGATGCAAAAATTATTGTAAGAAGTATCTAAAATTTTCACACCCCTATCTACGGCATATCCTTTGACGCACCCTCCTAAATCGAGAAATGCATGTGGGGGAAGGGAGATTTCTCTCAACTGTTTATCTCGTTGTATTGCCTCATAATCCAGTGAAATGTGTTGACCCTTTTTAGGAAATTTTTTGGAAAATTTCCCTGAGTAAAAATCTGTACTGTATCCAAGTGAAGCAAGAGAGATAAGAGGGTTAAAAACCCCATCAGTTTTCTGAGCGAGTTGCAGGGCAAATTCAAGAACTTCAAAAAATTCTGGAGAAACTCTTTTTTTGCGCTGCGTATTTACAGAGGAAAGCTGAGAATCTGCATCAAATCGGGAAAATATTTTCTCAAGTCTGTTGAATTCATGAAAAACTTTGTGAGCATTTCTTTGTGCTTCAATTTTTTTTCCCTCGGAAAGAGGGATAAAAATTTCTATTTCCGTTCCCATGATTTTATTTTGGAATGTGTACATAAGAAAAATCTACGATAACTCTAGTATAGACTCTTAATATGAAGATTTACTGAAAAAAAGAAAATCTTTTTTTAGCGAACACTTAATAATAAAGGTACTCCCGTTTTCCTCTGCGCTCTCTACCGAGATATTCCAATGATTTGCATCACATTTTTTTACTATTGATAATCTGAGTCCAGAACGTTGCTTTGATGAGAACTTCTCGGTGCATCTCCTTTATAAAATCATTCAAAAATATGAGAAATTTTTGTTTCAGGAGGCCCTTTCCAAAATCTTGCACAGAGATCTTTTCAGATTTCTGAAGCGAAACACGTATCTTTCTTCTTGTATGCGAAAATTTTATTGCGTTATGGAGAGGGGTAGATATTCTATTTCTCCATTTTTTTGATCTGCTTCTCGCGAGTATTTTCTCCAGAGAGTCCTATGGGTATTTTGTTATGTCATTTTCTTTTTTTTAAAAAAGGACAGACTGTTTGAAAAAAACTTTATAATCGGAACATTAATATTTAGAATAGTTTTGTGCCACCATAGCTCAGTTGGTAGAGCGGTCGCTTCGTAAGTGATAGGTCACCGGTTCAATCCCGGTTGGTGGCTCCATTTTTCGCTTTGCTGTGAAGTATGAACAGGTAATGGAAGAATGCCCTTCGAAGCTTCAGCGAAGAATGGGCAAAGCTTTGAACAAAAACTCAGGAAATGCCTTGGACAGCAATTCCGCTTTGCGGTGATTACTCACTCCATCCTATTGCGCTTTGGCGAATTTTTTTGTGATTAAAATATGGCATTGCAAGACCTGACCCAAAATTTGTGTAGAAACGACTTTTTTGGTGGCACTTCTCAAATAAATTCCTGTTATAATAACATCATGACTTTTGAATATGTTTATGTGGCAATAATCCTTTCAACTTATTTGTGGTTTATTACTGCACCTCTTACAGTTTTATTAGTGGTGTTTATTTTCTTGCAATATAAAAGGAAGAGATGGCTTCCAAAGAAAATAGCTCTTTTTTTATCGAATTCATATACTCTGTATTTCTCATAATCTATGGAAAGGGATACCGCCTTTTTTTGTTTTCATTTCTTGGTATCTGGCTTGTTTATTGTCTTTTTGTGGTGCTATTCACATTTGATTGATTCTTGGATAGGAAGAATTCTGGGGACACGTAACAGATATAGACAAAATTTAATATTGTTGTCACCAAAATACTCATATTTCATTCTCCAATAAGCTCTACGAAAGAGCTCCAGTACATCATTTGTTTGATGGGCCAATACATAAAAAATTCCTTTATGTTGTGTTATATATAAAATAATTGTATAATAATATGATTTAAAACAAACACATGAAAAAAAAGGAAAATCAACGTTCATCATCTCAGCAGCAAAAAAAAATAAATCGACCAGGTGTGGCCCCAGTAAAAGTACTTCTCTCTGTTCGTCGAAATATTCGTGGCACTTTTGGTCTGAGAGGTGTGTAGAGGAAGTGATGCGCAATAATCTGGTTTCTTTGTATTCCGGAAGTGTCGATTATTTCTTGGCTTTCTTTTTAAAAATACTTTGTAAAAATTGTATTGCTATTGAATTGTTGTTCAATTTTTGTATACTTTCAGGTGTTATTTTCCAAAAATGGAACTCACATTAACCTGGGACCTCTTCGTACTTGTTTTCTTTATGATCATTGTCTCGTACAGTGTAATGATTGGGAAAGATCAAACCATTAAGGTTATATTGAGTTCATATATTGCTATTCTCGCAAGTGATGCCATTGGAAATCTCGTCTCTCGTCTTATTGGTGGTGGGACAGTTTCAAATGTTTTAGTGATTCCTTCAGAAAATAAGGCAGTCATTATGGTAAAAATTGGGATATTTATTCTCCTAACGGTTGCACTGACAACCCGTGGGGCATTTGATATTCTCATTTCAGATGAAAAATCACCCTTTATGAGAATAATGATGTTGGTAGCATATGGAATTCTCTCTGCTGGACTTATTATTTCAACAATACTGGTTTATGTTTCTGGTGTATCACTTTTGTCTACTGGGAGTCTTTTCTCTCAAAATCCAGTCCAAGATATGGCAGAGGGGAGTCGGCTTGTAAAACTTATGGTTGAGAATTACTCTATATGGTTTTCTCTACCAGCAGTTGCTTTTGTAATCTCTAGTCTTTTTGGAAGAGAGGATTAGTCCTAATTGTAAGAGAAAAAGAGACAATAATCGTTATATTTTATTTGACAAAAACTGTTCCTGCTCAGCTTATTAAACCCCTTTTGATACAACAGAAATAATTGTAGATGAAGAAGTTATGGTAGCCCGTAGGGGAATCGAACCCCTGTTACCAGGATGAGAACCTGGCGTCCTAACCCCTAGACGAACGGGCCATGTATTGTTATATAGAATATCTCTCTGGTGGGTGAGGTGGGACTCGAACCCACGGCCAATGGCTTAAAAGGCCACTGCTCTACCACTGAGCTACTCACCCATGTATGAAGATATTTTAAGGTCGGAAGCCATGATCATCATTTTAGAGGGCTATTATCTCGCATCTGCGAGACTATCTGCTTGTATGACCATATGAAACCTCTGAATAGGAAAGGCGTCAAAAACGCCGAAAGATTGTACAAGGATTTTTTTTAATTGTGCAAGTCTTTTCTTCTTCGTTTGCATACACTTCCTGAAAACTTTTCAATGTCAGGTATTGAATGTGTTGGTGTGAGTAGTAATGATTTTGTTCAATGCTGAGAGTGTCCACTTGAGAATGCAAAAAAGAGAAAAGGCCATGTGGAAATTATGGCTGTTCTAGGGCAGGAAATCTTTAGTACGGGATAGGGCACAAAAGGAAAGGAATATTATTTTTTGATGATTTTACCGATAAAGACGGCGATACTTGTTACAAGAGTGGCTGCAAGGGCTGGATGAGAAGAAATAAGAGAAGGCACACCTCCCTGGGTCAGAAAAAATGCAAAAAGAAATCCACCAAAAATACCAGCAGCAATTTGACTTTTTTGTTCTGATGGAGAAGTGCGAGGGTTTGTAAAAAGAAAAAGAATAATAAAAAGAAGAATAGGGCTCATGAGGACTTCTTGTATATTTCCAATCCCATATCGGAAGAACCCAAGAAAAAGAAATGCTGAACAATAGAAAAAGAGAATGAGGTGTATTTTTTCCCATTTTGCAATATTCATGTAGAGCCATCCCAGTAGGAGGAGGGTAGTAAGAGGAAGAACAAGGCTTCCAATGGTAATATCTGGTAACTGAAGACCCCACCAAGTGATATCATATTTTTCTTTCGAAATAAAAGGAGCGAGAGCTAATATAGCCAGTATACTTGCAGAGATACTATCGAGGACTGGTTGTCCTTTTATAAAGAAAAAATATTGAATAAAAAGACCAATAAAAACTGCGGCAGACCCGAACAGATACCCTTGCCATCCAAATTGATAGTCAAGTATTAAAAAGAAAAGGAGGGCAATGCTCATTCCTTGCTCTGGTGAAACTGTTTGTTTAAATATTTTTGTAAAAAGAATAATTGGGAGTGCAGAAAAACCTATAATGGATGTAAAATGAAATAGAAGATCAGATGAAATACCATTTTTCATAAAAGTATATACGACAGTAATAAACGTAAAACTACCAAGAAAATAAAGTGTTTTTCCAAAAGGGGTAGGCACGGAAATGTTCATAAGACACTAAAAAGTAATGAGTTCTATTTATTCTATCTTATAGAAAAATTCATTTTTGAGAAACGTGCTCTGGTGGAGTTTTGAGAAGTTCTTACAGAGCTTCTATTGATTATTTTGGGAAAAATGATACAATATGGGGAAAATAAGTTTTATGGATATAAAAAATATTACTATCGCAGTGCTCTCATTGATGCTTTTTGGAGTCTTTATTGCCTCTAATATGCCAGAGAAAAAAGAATTGGTGGTAAACAATAGTCCTGAGATACAAGATGTTTTATCAACAGAAGAATATCCTCTTCTTCAAAATCAGGAAGTGGCTATAAGCAGGGGTGACATATGGAAATCAGAAAATTTTGATACTGATCATATGACAGAAGAAGAGATGGTAGCTTTATTTGAGAGTCTTTGGGGACCTTCAGAGGAAGATGATTTTAATGAGGATGTTTTCTTTAATGATCTTGACGAAAATACTTTTCCTGACGAAGCAGTCAAGCAAGACTCACTTCAGGAAGAAGGGGGGAATAATCAAAAAGAAAGGAGCGAAAAAACCACTCGGACTCCAGTTCTTACAGCATCTATTCTTCATTTAGAAAATGCTACCATTAATTCTCAAAAAAAAGAGAATATAGCAAAACCATTAAAAAGAAGTGAGGCAGGAAAAGAAAAAAAACATACCGCAGATCAGGAAGAACTTTCCTTCCCTCCATTAGAAGTGCGGACAACAACAGGGATACAACCAGAAACCCTTCTTCCGCAACAAAAAGAAGAGTTGGTATCTCCAGAATCAAACACTCTTCATCTCTTACCCGATGATTTTAAGGATCAATTACAAGAAACTCACCCTCCAGATATTGTTCCTGCACAAGTCTCAGATGCAAAACAACCACCTCCTCAAAAAGATATTCAAAAACCTCTGATGTCTCAAGAAAGGAGTCAGGAGTCTGGTTCTCCCGAATCCAAAGAAGATGAAGCTCTTTTCCAATATAAAAATGGAACATATCGTGGATATGGTGCGTATAAGAGTGGAAACCATGGAGAACAAATAGGGGTTGAGATTGTTATTTCTAATGATATTGTAGAAAGCTTTCACATCATCTTGAGTGGATCGACGCAAAAGGAAAAAGAACTTCAAAAACAATTTGAAACGGATATCATTTCATATGTACTGAATCAGTATTTATTAAATATTCCTCGATTTACAGCTCTCGATTCTGATTCTGCAGTTCCTCTTGGTTTCTATAGAGCCATTGAATCTGTGAGGGCACAGGCAAAAAATGAACTTTTTTAGAAATTAAGAAAAAAATAATTAAAAAAGGTTTGACAAAATTCAGAGAGCTCTCGTAAAATGCTTGGGCTATTTTTGTATTATTAACTTGGCGAAACAAGATGATGTTATTGAGGCAGAAGGGGTTGTAGAGGAGTGTCTGCCGAATGCGATGTTTCGTGTTGTACTTACAAAAGGCCCATTTCCGGAAGGACATGAGATTCTTGCCAGGGCTGGTGGTCGTCTCAAAAAATACTCCATCAGAGTAATACCGGGCGATGAGGTAACAGTGGAGGTGTCTCCGTATGACCTCAAAAAGGGAAGAATCGTGTTTCGACAGTCAGGTTCTGGTCCCAGGAAATTCCATTCTTAATTCCTATGAAAGTAAGATCTTCCGTTAAAAAAATCTGCAGAAACTGTAAAATCGTCATCCGAAAGGGTGTTGTGAGAGTTATATGCTCTGAACCAAAGCATAAACAGCGCCAAGGTTAATTTTCATTTTTTTTCTCTTCGTGCCCGCACGTATCTCAGGAGTTACATTACCGAATAAACGAATTGAGGTTGCCCTTACGTATGTATTTGGGGTTGGACGTCCTTTATCAAAAGCTATTCTCGAAAAAGCAAAAATACCTTTTGATAAGCGAGCTGATGACCTTGAAGAAGAAGAACTTGTAAAAATTCGTACTGCTCTCGATTCTATTCCTCATGAAGGTGATTTAAGACGAAAAGTTCAAAATGACTTAAAGCGTCTTGGTGAAATTGGATGTTACAGAGGGTATCGACACAGGAGAAGGCTTCCCTGTCGTGGGCAACGAACACAAACAAATGCTCGAACACGAAAGGGGAAGAAAATAACGATTGCTAATAAGAAAAAATAATTTTTGAATTTGAATGGCTATTACTAAGAAAAACTCAGGCAAAGGATCAAAAAAGAAGGTACGTCGTACCGTCCTATCAGGTCTGGCTCACATACAAGCAAGTTATAATAATACAATTATTACTATTTCAGACGAAGAGGGTGGGGTATTGTCTTGGTCAAGTGCCGGTGCTTCTGGGTTTAAAGGAGCAAGAAAAAGTACGCCATATGCTGCTCAAGTAGCTGCAGAAAAAGCTGCAGAAACAGCAAAAATCGCGACAGGTCTCGAGCGGGTCAAGGTTTTCGTAAAAGGAGTTGGTCCTGGGAGAGAACAAGCTGTTCGTGGTCTTCATGCAGCAGGACTAGATCTCACATCAATTGTCGATCGAACACCTGTGCCTCATGGAGGATGCAGACCAAAGAAACCACGACGAGTTTAATTTTTATTGAAGTTCTAATGCGTTACACTGGACCAAAAGCACGGCTTTGCAGAAGAGAAGGGGTAAATCTCTTCGGACCTGAAAAATACACGAAAATCATGCAGCGACGAAATAGCGCTCCTGGAGCGACAGCTACTGCACGTCCAAAAAAACTCTCTGAGTTTGGGAAGCAGCTTCGAGAAAAACAGAAGGTGAAACGAATGTATGGTATTTCAGAAAAACAATTTAGAAAGTATTTTCAAAAGGCCGCTCGATCAAAAGGGGTGACTGGTAATAGACTGCTACAACTTCTAGAACTTCGGATTGACAATGTACTCTTTAGAGCTGGATTTGCCCTTACTCGACCTCAGTCACGACAATTTGTTTCTCATCGACAGTTTCTCCTTAATGGAAAGAGAGTAGATGTTCCCTCCATTTTTGTGAAACCAGGAGATGTTATTTCTGTGCGAGATCGATTTGATAATAATCCTGTTTTAACAAACTTGTCAGACCGACAAAAATTTGTACCGCAGTGGATGCAAGTTGATCCGAGCAAAAAGACGATTACTATAACTCGTCTTCCAGAGAATACTGAGCTTGAAGCAGCTATTGCTATCCATCTTATCGTAGAGTTTTACTCTCGTTAAATTTTCACTTTTAGTGGTTCCATGCACATCATTCACGATGAAATTGGTCTTCCAAAGATCACTTCCAAACAATTAGGCGACCATTCTGCCATATTTACCATTTCCCCACTTCCGAGTGGATACGGTATGACTCTCGGGAATGCCTTGAGGAGAGTACTCCTTTCTTCCGTTCCGGGTGCAGCCATTACTGCAGTACGTATTGAAGGGCTCTCACATGAATATACCACAATGAAGGGTATGAAAGAGACATGTCTCGATTTGTGCCTTAATCTTAAACAGATCGCACTGAGAAAACATTCTGCAGGTGTAGAAGTTGCTTCTCTCAGTAAAAAAGGAGCGGGGGACGTTGTTGCCAAAGATATTGCTGTTTCAAGTGATGTCGATATTTTAAATCCAGATGTTGTATTAGCAACTCTTGGGAAAAAGTCTGACGGTCTTCATTTTGAAGCTCGAATTGATAAAGGTGTTGGATTTGTTACAGCTGCTGAGCAACAAAAAAATGCCGAAGAGGGAGAAAACTGGATTTATCTTGATGCTACTTTTTCACCTGTTCTTCGCGTACGATATGAGGTATCAGCAACTCGTGTAGGAGAAAACACAAATCTTGATAAGCTTGAAATCGAAATCGAAACGAACGGATCTCTTGATCCTGAAGAAGCAATGAAATTTTCTGCAGAAATATTAAAATCATATTTTGATCTTTTTCAGAAAAGTGAGGAAGAACTTATTGAGCCTGAATTTATGGCGACTGTAGCTTCGGCTTCAGCATCTTTAGATGAGGAAGAGGAAGAGACTCCCCAAGAAAGTTATACTCCAATTGAAGTTTTAAATCTTTCTCCTCGTACCTTGAATGCACTTATTAATGGAGAAATAGGGTCTATTGAAGAGTTAGTTAAGTGTACATCAGCTAAATTAGAGAATTTGAGAGGATTCGGAAAAAAAGCGATGGATGAGGTATATGAAGTTCTATCAACAAGAAATCTTTCTTTGTCAGAAGATGAATAATGAAACATAGAGTTAAAAAGAAACGTTTAGGCAGAATTACACCACAGCGTAAAGCTATTGTTCGAAGTCTTCTCACGAGCCTTGTAACAACAGGTCGATTACAAACTACTGAATCGAGAGCAAAGATTGCTGTATCTGAATTGGGCAAGCTCATTACTACAGTTGGTAGACAAGGTGAAAAACGTGAACAGATTCGAAGAGCAAAGCAAGTGCTCTACACTGAGGCTGCTCAAAGAATATTGATTGAAAAAGTGATACCAAGTATGAAACAGAACTTTGGAGTTACTCATTCTACACGACTCGGTCCTCGAAAAGGGGATGGTGCAGAAATGATTCAAGTTGAATTGTATAATTAATTATGAAAACATTTTTACCAAATAAATCAACCCTCGAGAGAAAATGGTATATTGTAGATGCTGAAGGCCAGACTCTTGGTCGAATTGCTACTGAAATAGCTGTTGTCTTACGTGGAAAAGGGAAGCCTGATTTTACCCCGCATCTTGATACTGGAGATGGCGTCATTGTAATAAATGCTGAAAAAATTTCTCTTTCTGGTGATAAATGGGCTCAAAAAAAGTATTATTCCCATTCTGGTTACCTTGGTTCATTAAAAGAAGTAGCTGCAGAAAAATTAATGGAAAAAAAACCTACTGAAATTATTCGCAGAGCGGTGGCGGGCATGATTCCAAAAAATAGACTCAAGAAAGATATACTTTTACGGCTGAGAATATTTGTTGGTCCAGAGCATAACCTTTCTGCTCAAAATCCTGAATCACTATCCTTTTAATTTTTTGAAACTATGGCAACGAAAAAAGATGAAAAAAAAGTTGTAAAAAAGACAACCTCTAAAAAAACTCCTGTAAAGGCGAGCAAAGCGAGTAATAAAAAAATTGAAAAAAAAGCTGTAGTTAAGAAAGAAGTTAAGAAAGTAGTAAAAAAGGTGACAAAAACCACTGCAAAATCACCAATCATTGCCTCAAAGGGGAAGCAACGAAAAATACGAATTGAAGATAAATTTGCTGGCACCCAATATCATCTTGGTGTTGGAAAAAGAAAAACAGCTATTGCTCTCGTACGCATGCATGAAAAAGGCAAGGGGGAAATTTTTGTTAATAATCATAAATTTGAAGACTATTTCTTTGGAAACCTTATAGAAAATGCCCTTCAGCCACTTCAATTAACCGGCAAAGAGACAGAATTTAACATATCTATCAAGGTAATGGGTGGAGGTGTGTCTTCTCAAGCAGAAGCTATTCGTCATGGTATTGCTCGTGCGCTTGTACTCTTTGATTCTGAATTAAGAGGTGTTTTGAAAAAGGCGGGGCTTCTCACACGAGATGCTCGAGTAAAAGAACGAAAGAAACCAGGACTCAAGCGTGCTCGAAGGGCACCACAGTGGAAGAAAAGATAATCATTTTGTGTCGAATAAAAAAAGAGTTGTAATAAGCCTTTTTTTATTCGACATTATTGAAGTGATATATTTACAGAATACTTAAAAAGATGTTATAATAGTATGATGTTTTTTGCTTCATCTGGATATTCCAATAAGGTACCTTGGCACGAATATTACTCAGGATTTTTCTACTACTGTAGAAGTCTATTCACAGTATACTAATTTTTTGCTTGCAATATTAACTTTATCCCTTTGTATAGCATTTTTTGGTATTCTGATGAATAAGTGGAATCAGTTCCACAAGAGAAAAAAAGCACATAAAAAATATGTTGAGGAGAGCATTGTATTTATGAACAGAAAAAACCATCATCTTGTTGGGTATAATGGGGGGACCTACGACATATACATAAAATTTGCAAATCATATGATTATTTCTAGTAAGAAGAATAATTTCTTTTTACATATGAAATCCGTTGCTGGGTATGAGTATGCTGAACAACTTAAAAAAATTGATACTCTTCTTGATAAAAAAACCATTACCTCTACTGAGTATTTCACTCTAAAGATGATCCTTTACCGTGTTACAAAACAAGTGCAAAAGAACTCTGCCATCCTCAAAAAACTTTCTGTCGTAAAGGGTTCATCTTTTGTAGAGGCTTTTTCAAAAATTAATCTTCTTCTCTTAGAAGGAAACCTTCTCGAAATAGAAAAAGTTTTTTTGTCGGCTCTTCAAGATATGCATGAGTCAGGTGAATATTCTTTTGATGAGGAAGTTTTTTTGAGGAAAGTCGTTGCTAAGGGGTTTTTCTTATCTTGTGATTTTAAAAATGCAGAGAAGCATTATCTTATTGCACGAGAAATGCAGCAGAAACAATACGGATCTAAAAATAATATTTTTATAGAAATTCAGCATGAGTATGGTTATATGTTGTATCTTTTGGGACGATATAAAGAGTCTCTTCAGTGTCAAAAAAGTGCACTTGTAGCTGCACTTCGCTCATTACAAAAAAATCATCCCAATATAGGTGTGGCATATAATGCTGTTGGTATTGTTCATCTTGCGAGAAATGCACCCGAAAAAGCTATTCCATATTTTGATAAAGCTCTTGGTATTTTACAGGTGGCTTTGTTGCCTGAGCACCCAAGTGTCGGAGCGACACACATTAATTTGGCTCTTGGTTGGCAAAAAATGTTCAATTATGGATTAGCTAATAGGCATTTTATGAAAGGACTTCAGATAAAAACGGATACATTTGGTCATAGTCATCTTAGTATTGCACTTATATATGAACTACTCGGTAATTTCTATTCAGAAATACAGAAATATGAACAGGCATTTTCTTATTTCAACAAGAGCTTTGATGTTATTCTTGATACGCTTGGTGAAGAACATCCGATTCTTGCACGTCTCCATATTTCCATTGGCGACGTGTTCTTTTATAGTAAAAAATACGATGAAGCAATTAATCATTATAAAATGGCCCTGTCTCTTAAACTAAACACATATGGTGAAGATTCTCTTGATATTGTACCGGTTTATAATAAGATTGGGGATGTTCTGAAAATAACAGCTCTTTATGGAGATGCTATCACTTTCTACACAAAAGCCCTTCATGTATGTATGAATAATACCGATTCTACGTCAGACCAAATTATAAGTGCCCATGTGAATCTTGCCGGTGCTCTTCGAGAAAAAGAAGATTATGACCTTGCTTTATCTACATACAGAAAGGCTCGGTCTCTTAATGTTGATGAGCATGGAGAGAAACATGTTATGACCGCCAATTGTTATAGCGGTATTGGAAAAACATATTGCCAAATGGGTGAAATAAAACGAGCAGAAGAATACCACAGAAAGGCACTTGAGATATCAAATGTGTTCACTGGTGAGGATATGGTTGAGCTTGCAAAAATATATTTTAATTACGGAGAAACACTGATAAAGATGCATAATTATTTGGAAGCAAAATCTTATCTAGAAAAATCAAGAGAGATCTTTGGGAAGGATTATAGAAATCACTCCATTCGTATTGAAAAAATTGATGAATTCTTAAAAAGTATGGAATAATCGGTAATAGTGATAGGAGGATTTATGTACTTGGTCCAAAAAGGAACATAACAAGGGCCATACCGCAAAAAAAAATGAAAAAGATAATCAGTAGTGTTTTTAAGTTGTCCATGGAGGATAAGAAAAATCCTTTTATATAATGAGTTTTGGATTTTATTTTGTCTATTTTTTTGAATATGAAAGAACATTAAAAATACTTGAATAAATGACACTATGTATTATTATATGCTATAACATAATATATGCTGTATTTTCTTTTTTTCTAGAAATTTGAAAGAAATTCACAGAAAAAGACGTATTAGATAAGACGTCCTTATATTTAATTTTAAGTACCTCTGTGAGCAATGATTCAAAAATGATCTTCTATGATAAGCGGCAGAAACGAAAGTGGTATTTTCGAGGTATTACTCTTACATTTTTTGGTCTTCTTCTTAGTGGTTTTATAATCATCGCTCTTAGCATTGTCAATGCAAAGTCTGCCCTAGATTTTTTGGATCAAACTGCTGAATATTATGATTATTATTATACTCCAGTAAACAATAAAAAAATTGTACTTACTTTTGATGATGGTCCACATCCAGTGCATACAGAGCAAATAATGGAAATTCTCAAGAATCAGAATGTCCCCGCAACATTTTTTTTCCTTGGTGAAAATGCCCTTAGGTATGCGGATATAGTTAAAGAAGCCTCAGATAATGGGTTTACAATCGGTACACATTCTTTTACGCATTCTAAAGATGTTCATGAGTCAGAACAGCGTTTAAAGTTGGAGCTTGTAACCAGTGGAAAGGTTATTGAAAAAATCACTGGAGAGACCCCTTTATTTTATCGTCCACCTTTTCTTTTAAATATTGGGAACGATCCCACGATGAATCCATATATTGATTCACAGAAGCCTTTGATATGGTCAACACGACAAGGATTTATCCCTATCGGAGCAGATATTGATTCAAAAGATTGGCTTGTCTCTAGTTCAGAGGCAGCACTCGAGAATGTTCGAAAGGGTCTTGATGCGGGGCACATTCTTCTTCTTCATGATGGATTTGGAGGGGGACCCAATAATACAATTCCCATTCTAGAAGAACTTATTTTAGAATTAAAAGCAGATGGCTATGAATTCTCTAGTCTTTCGGAAGTATTGGGAATCACGAAGAATATTAATATTCGGCATGATTTTTTCTCTGGCACGAGTGATGAAACATCTGGAGGTCGGGTGTCTGAATTGCAAAAGTTTCTTCGGGAGGAAGAGGGTCAAAATATAAAAGTTACAGGATATTATGATATTCCTACATCAGAGGCAGTGTTGAAATGGGAAAAAAAATATGGGATCGATCTCAAACATGATTATCAGCTCCCAAGTCATGATGAGAATACTGAGGGAGAAGTGTCTGTTTTGCAGCGATTTTTAAAAGATCAAGGGGCAAAGGGGCTTGCTGTCACTGGATATTATGATCCACAAACAATGAATGCGGTTCGTCAGTGGCAAGAAGTCCATACGAATATAACATCTGATTCTTCAGAATATGGGCTTGTCGGTGAAAAAACACGCTCTGCAATTGCAGAAATTTCTCGTACTCTACCCAATTATTATGAGCACCAGAAGGATTCTGTGCAGCATTATATGCATAGAATCTTTACGAGTTTAGAATATGGATATATGGATTTTATAACTTCTATAGGCCCGGTTGTGCTTATGATTATTGAACTGATTTTTGCCTTGGTTATTTTTCGTACTTCATTTGTTTTTCTTCTCCTGGCCTACTCATTTATAAAAAAGAGAAGAGTACCAAAAGTTCCATATAGAGGTCCTGTTACCGCAATCGTTCCGGCATACAATGAAGAGGATAATGTTGCTTCTACCATTTATAGTTTACTTCAAAATAAGGTACACCAATTAGAAATAATAGTAGTTGATGATGGGTCGACAGATAATACCGCTTCTGTTGTAAAGGAAATTCAAAAGAGGCACCCCCATATTGTTCGCTTAATACAAGTTGAAAATGGTGGGAAAGCCCGTGCCCTTAATATTGGGTTTCAGGAGGCATCACATGAAGTTATTGTTGCAATGGATGGGGATACGATCTATACAGAAAATACTATTGAAAAACTTGTTCGACATTTTTCAGATGAAACCATAGGAGCAGTGGCAGGAAAAGTCTGTGTTGTTGAGCATAACAACATATTGGGTATGTTTCAGGCTATTGAATACATAATAGGTCAGAATATAGAGAAACAGGCCTTTGCTGCTGCAAATGCCGTTGGTGTTGTCCCTGGCCCAGTAGGTGCATGGCGAAAATCTGCCGTCATTGCTGTAGGGGGGTATAGTACTGATACACTTGTTGAGGATCAAGATTTGACTCTTTCGATTCTTCACTCTGGGATGAAGGTTTTATATGAGCCAGAAGCTATTGCACTTACAGAAACACCGCCTACCGTTCGAGATTTTATAAAGCAAAGATTCCGTTGGGTGTTTGGGACAATGCAGTGTTTTTGGAAATATAAAAAATCTATCGGTACACTGAAAACACCTTCTCTTGGTTGGCTCGTTCTTCCCAATATTGCTTTGTATAACACCGTTATTCCACTTTTTTCACCTCTTGCCGATATTCTTGCCATTATTACTATTATTTTTGGTGGTGGAGATGGTGTTCTTGAAGTATACCTCTTATTTACATTGTTTGACCTTTTCTATGCATCTCTTGCATTTCGTGGAGAAAGAAAAAATATAAAACTTCTTTTTGTTCTGCCATTTCAGAGACTCTTCTATCGTCAGATTATGTACTATATTATTATTAAAAGTATTAT
Organism: Candidatus Peregrinibacteria bacterium; assembly: GCA_024762935.1. Taxonomy (GTDB): domain Bacteria; phylum Patescibacteriota; class Gracilibacteria; order CAIRYL01; genus JANTGK01. The sequence goes on from JANTGK010000004.1 coordinate 57,628, forward strand.
TAAAGCCATTGAAGGGACACATGCACTTTGGAATAAGGTACGTCGTACTGGGCAGGCACAAAAATATTTTAATGAAGCGGCATCTCAACAAAAAGCCTAATCCTCTCTGTGCTATTAAAAGAAAACAATGGTATCCTTCTGAGAATTATATCCCCAGAAGGTAGTATTTCGTTTAAGAGATTTTATATTCTTGGGGAAACTCTGTTTTGATTCTTATGTGAAGGATTATTCATATACTCTCTCAGCGTTATGAGTAGGAAAAAACATGATTACCACATAACGTCTGTTGTAGTCTCTCTTACGGTCCATGGACCTTCGGGAACATCTTTTCTATCCACAAATCTCCATGAGGTTTTACTGTTTGTGCGGAGACCGAGACAGTCCCAAAAAGCAGGTGATATATCAAGTCCAGCACCAACTCCATAGGTATTTTTATGTTCTTGATTCCCAAAGACATATTCGTAATCGTCTTCATAAAAAGGCCCGACATCTTCCCATTGTCCATAACAGGTTTTTCCATTATATGTCACTTCAATCCATCGATTTTTAATGACAGATTTCTTATTTTTTTCTTCTTCATACCAAGGGATATCGTGCGCTGATGCCTTTCTTTTTCCCGACTCGTCAAAATCGTTGTATGGAAGAGCAAAATAGAAAGCATTTTCATTTGGAATAAAGTCACAAGGGCGAAATCCACATCTATTATCGGGATCATCTACGCCTCCAAAATGCTTTCCCCAATCTTCGTCCCATGCACTTTCTGCATTTGAGATAAATCCATTAGAATCATCAGCGCTTTCACCCGCCCAAAAAACAGTAGTCATAACTGTTTTTAATGATTTTGATAGAGGGGGATTGCTTGGTTTTTTTGGAATTTTTGTTGAATCAGGGAGGAGAGAATCCATGAGAAATATAAATTCAGCCATTTCTCCTCGAGTAATCATATATGTTGGGTTTCCAGAAATATTTGCGAGAAGTCCGAGTTCATTTGCTTTTTCCCGATATGGCTCGTACCACTCCTCACTTTCTCCTTTTGGAGGAATATCCAATTGATAGGCTTCAAGTATTATTTTTAGAGCCTCTGGTGAAGTGATATTATTTTTTCCTCGGAAAAAACCATCTTGATACCCATTAATAACATTGAATTTTTTTGCTGTACAAACATATGGGGTAAACCACTCATTTCGAGGAACATCTGGAAATGTATATTTTTGAGTTTCACATGATTCTATTTCTCCGAGAGTAAACCGTGAGGCAATAATAATCTTTGTAAAATCATAACGATTTATTTTATTCCATGGTTTATATGTACCATCTTTATACCCTTGAACGATTCCCTTTGCTTCAACATACGATATGGCCTCTTGAAAAGATGTTCTCTCTTGAACATCAGAAAAAGCGATACATGTGCTGGATATCATTCCGATTCCAAGAAGAATACCAAAGGTTTTTTTTATATATGAATTCATTGTGAAAGAAAAATCTATTTTATCTCAGTGTATTTTTTCATACTTA